>CBFGWQ010000007.1:0-46389 GCA_965652575.1 uncultured Arenibacter sp.
ATATCGTATTTTAAATAGAAAGACACCAAATTAATTAATTATTGTGAATGTTCGTTAGGGAGTATGTCCTATTAGGCCATTTAGGAATTGATTGCCCATTTCCGTGAAATCTTTAAATACAAATTTTGCTTCTGAAAGCACTTTTTTATCCCCTATGCCTATACTCAACATCCCGGCATTGTTCGCTGCCTCTATTCCCGCAACCGCATCTTCGAAGACAACGCATTCCTGGGGGGCTATGCCCATTTGTGCCGCGGCCAATAAAAATACTTCTGGATCCGGCTTGGCCTTGGTTACTTGGGTGCCGTCCACAATGGTATCAAAATAATCCATTAATTTGACCTTTTCCAATATTGGCCGGGCATTCTTACTGGCAGACCCTAACCCTATGGGCATATGGTGTTTTTTAAGAAACTGCAGTACCTTTTGGACGTCCGGCAAAACTTCCGATTCGTCCATTTTTTCTATTAGGGACAAATAATCCTCATTCTTCTCCACCAACCATCTGTTGAACTGTTGCTGTGATGCCTTTATGTTCCCGATCTCCAATAGGATCTCCAAACATCTTTTACGACTTACCCCTTTAAATAGTTCGTTCTGTTCCTGGGTGAATTCAAATCCCAGTTCATTGGCCAATTTTCTCCAGGCCAGGTAATGATATTTGGCAGTATCCACAATAACACCATCCAAATCGAATATAAATCCAGTTTTTTTCATTGGTATAAGAGATCCATTAAAATCTGTCCGGCCGCATAATTGCGGAGTTTATTTAAAGTTTAGAACCCTGCCTTTGCCGGCCTGCACACCTGTTTCCAATGGTTATCGGGATTTATTTCCAAAAACTTTGGGTGTCCGCAGTTGGCAGTGTCGGTTTACAGTTGGTAAAGAAATGGATTTCACTACCCACTTGTCTTCCCATCTTTGTCCGGGAATGTTGTTCCGTTCCAAAACCTAATTAACGGTCGACCCGCGCTCTATCAGGGTGGGTTCCAGAACCCTTGTTACGTAGGTTTCCTCCTCTATATCGTTCTCTATCTTTTCTATAAGAATTTCTGCCGCTATTTCTCCCATCTGTTCCCCGTGCTGGGCAATAGCGGTCAATCCAGGTGAGGCGTATTTGGAAAGAAGTCCATCCGTAAACCCAATAAAGGAAATGTCCTCAGGAATTTTTAAGCCTTTACTTTGTACGTAGCGCATGCTGTGAATGGCAAATATTTCGTTAACACTCAGCACGGCGTCTACTTTTTTCCTCTCAAAGAAATCTTCAATTAGGTTTTCACTGATCTCCATGGAAGGAAATTTTAATATCAGGTCCTCATTGTATCCTATGCCATTGTCCAATAATGCCTCTTTATAGCCGGCAGCTCTTTCCCGGCTTACGCTTATATAGTCCTCTGAAGTAATCAGGGCAATTCTTTTCCTACCGTCCTTTATGAATTTGGTTACCGCATTGTAGGCACCCTTTCTATCATTTATGATTACTTTGTCGCATACAATGTCTTCGGCAACACGGTCAAATAGGACCAAGGGGATGCCCTGTTCCGTAACTTCCTTTAAATGGTTGTAATCGTTTTTCAACTGTGTGCCGGAGGAAAGGGCCATAATAAATCCGTCGATGCTCCCATTGGCAAGCAATTCCATATTTATGACCTCCTTGTCAAAAGATTCATCGGAGACACAGACAATGACATTGTAGCCTTTGGCATTGGCATATTTTTCAATTCCCCTGAACACTGTGGTAAAAAAATGGTGTACGATATCCGGAATGATAACCCCAATATTTTTGGTCCGCTTGTTTTTTAAACTTATGGCAATATTATTGGGCTTGTAATTGTATAGTTTTGCAAAGGCTTGGACCTTCTCTTTGGTATCCGATCCAATTTCCTCGCTATTTTTCAATGCTTTGGAAACCGTAGAAATGGAAACCCCTAATTCCCTTGCGATATGTTTGAGGGTGATTTTTCGTTTCAAAGGTGAATTTTTTTCAAGTGAATATACTATTAAAAAAACAAAAGCATTTGTACTGGTCAGGTACAAATTGGGAAATTGAATTACAGAATGTAAAAATAGTATATTCAGGGAAGGAGTGAAATCTATTTTAAACAATTGTTTAAATAGTACATATCATTATCAAAATACCATCGAAATAAAATTGATATATATTCGTACAAGCTTAAGTCATTTGAATATTACAAAAAAGGTTGTTCTTTGGTTGTTTTATTTTTGAGGGAACAAAATTTTTCGAAAACGTTTTAGTTAAAATTCAAGCGTTAAAAATATAAATATATTAATAAATAGAAATTATATTGATTATCTTAGATAAAACAACATAATATTTTATTAAATATTGAATTCGTTTTTATATAACTCAATTTAAACTAACAATGTATGAAGCTCAAATTACTTAAAAGCCTTTTGCTATTTGGAACATTTTTATGTTTTGGATTGGCTTCAGCTCAAGAGGTATCAGGTACGGTATCTGATGCCAGTGGTCCCTTACCGGGAGCCAGTGTCGTAGTCAAGGGAACAACCAATGGCGCGCAAACAGATTTTGACGGGAATTTTACCATTACTGATGTGGATGCAGGTTCTATCCTGGTTTTTAGTTATATAGGCTATAAAACGCAGGAGGTGGCAGTAGGTAACCAAACCACCATAGATATTATGATGGAAGAAGATGCACAGGCATTGGAAGAAGTGGTGATCATTGGTTACGGAACTACTACCGTTAAGGATGCCACCGGGGCGGTTTCAGCGGTAACTTCAGAGGATTTTAACGGAGGGGTTATTTCATCTCCCGAACAATTGATCCAGGGAAAAACCGCTGGGGTTCAAATTTCCCAAGGGAGTGGTGAGCCTGGCTCTGGTGTTGCCATTAGGATTAGGGGTACTTCTTCGGTCAGGTCCAATAACGATCCCTTATTTGTGGTAGATGGGGTTCCGCTTCCTTCCGGAAGTAGTTCCTCTGAAGGTACGGATATAGGTGTAGGTTCCAGTTCGGCCAGAAACCCGCTTAGCTTTTTAAATCCAAACGATATTGAAAGTATGAGTATCCTAAAGGACGCTTCCTCTACCGCCATTTATGGTTCCAGAGGTGCCAATGGCGTTGTTATCATTACCACCAAAAGTGGTAAAGGGGGCGCTCAGGGAGGTATTTTTGAATTCTCTTCCGACTTAAGTTTTTCTTCCCCGGCAGAGGAATTCGACTTATTGAACAGATCTGAATTCTTGGCGGCCGTGTCAGCCTTTGGTGGTACTGCAACCGATCTTGGGAATGATACGGATTGGCAATCCTTGGTTACCAGAAATTCATCCTCTACCAATAACAACTTTGCCTATTCCCAAAATTATGGGTCCGGTAACGTTAGGGCAACTTTTAATTATGGCAAGCAATTTGGTATAGTACCAAAATCTTCACAGGAGAGGGTTACCGGCAGAATTAATTGGGCCCAAAGACTGTTCAATGATAAATTGAGGCTCGATATTCAGAGTACCCTGTCAAGGGTAAATGATGAGGCACCACCATTGAGTGGTAGCGCCGGATCTACCGGAGATATGTTGGGTGCGGCCTATTCGGCAAATCCTACCTGGCCCGCTAACAGTACCTTTAATCCCGGAGATAGGATCAATCCGTTGAATTTGTTGGAGAATTGGCAGAGTCTGACCTATACGGACCGTTTTCTGATCAATTTTTCGGCTTCATACGATATTGTGGAAAACTTAACGGCCAAGGCTACTGTAGGTTACGATAAATCCAATTCTACACGTGAAGCTGAATTGGGCAGTAAATCCTTTAATGTGGGCCGTGGAGCCGGTGGTAATGGCAGGGGTACCATAAACGATCTTAATTTGGAAAATAGATTGTTGGAATTGACCCTGTCTTACAAAAAGGAGTTTGATAATTCGGTATTGGATGTTCTAGGTGGGTTCTCCTACCAGGATTTTAATACCGAAGGTAGAAATGTGGAAGGTTGGGGCTATTCCACGACCAATTTAAACTCCATGGCAAGGAATTTGACCGATGCGGCAAATAAGGTGGAATCCAAGATTTCCGGTTCTTATCAGCAGTACGGTTATTCCTCCGGAGGTGATGCCGATCTTTTTGTGAACAGACTCTTTCCTGAACCGGTTTCCGACCGTCTGGGTGAAGTGGCCATACCTGTAAAATCTATTTTTACCAATACCTTTGACAATACGGACGAGCTGCAATCCTTTTTTGCACGTGCCAATTACAGTATTGCAAGTAAGTATCTTTTTACGGCAACCGTTAGAGCGGATGGTTCTTCCCGTTTTGGGGAGAACAATCGTTATGGTATTTTTCCTTCCGCAGCTTTTGCTTGGAAAATCAATGAGGAAGATTTTATGGGAGATGCCATGTCTACCCTAAAACTTAGGTTGAGTTACGGAATTACAGGTAATCAGGATGGTTTGGGATATGGCAGGTTTGTAAGAAGGGAACGATATTCCACGGCTATAAATGGTGATCCCAATATTGCGGATGGGGGTGCGGTAAATGTACCGGGCATTTCCACAGTGGAATTTGCCAATCCCGATTTGAAATGGGAGGAAACCACCCAGTACAATGTAGGTCTGGATTTTGGGTTTGCCAATGACCGCTTTAATGGGTCGATAGATGTGTATCGAAAGGAAACCAGGGATTTACTGCTTAATATAGAGGCCGCACAGCCTTCACCACAACCCACCTTTTTCCAAAACTTGGATGCCGTTGTGTTGAATCAAGGAGCTGAATTTTCCTTAAATTATGATATTTTACAAGGGGAGGATTTTGATTGGACCGCTGGTTTTAATGTCTCCTACAACAAAAATGAAATTACGGATTTCGACGGGGAGATTGCAGCAGGAACCATTCGCGGTGCCGGTCTCTCCAACGCTTTTGCCCAACGCTTGGCCTCTGGACAGCCCTTGTACTCATTTTATTTAAGGGAGTTTACGGGCTTCGATGCCAATGGGAACCCGGTGCATGAAGGGGGTGTGGATAACCAAAAATTCGTAGGCAAGAGTGCCTTGCCGGATTTTACGGGTGGTTTCTCTACTTCTGCCAGGTATAAAAACTGGTCGGCATCCATGTATTTTAACGGTCAGTTTGGCAACTATATCTATAATAATACAGCCAACGCCTTTTTTACGGGAGGTGCCATTGGCAGTGGAAATAATGTAACCCGGAATGTGGTGGAATTGGCAGGACAGGAAGGAAGGTTTGCGGAAGCTTCGGTTTCTACCAGATTCTTGGAAAAAGGCGATTTTGTAAGATTGCAGACAGCATCCATTTCCTATGACGTTCCATTAAAGGAAGGCCTGTTCAAGTCTATGAGGCTTAGTCTTACCGGTCAGAACCTATTTGTGATCACAGATTATTCAGGTCTTGATCCGGAGGTTAGTGTGGCACCGGCCAGTGCCGCCCTATTAAATGGCCTGCCTATAGCGGGAATAGATTATAGTGCTTTTCCAAGGCCAAGAACATACACATTAGGATTTAACGTAACCTTTTAACCATAGCATTATGAACATTCAAAAATATATGAAACCTGTTTTCGGCTCCATATTTCTGTTGGTCGGCATCGTTGCCTGTACCGATCTGGAGATAGAAGAAACGGATTCGATCATAAGTGAGTCAACCGGTGGCGGTTTTACGCCGGTGGCCAATCCGGCCTCCTCCCTTAGTGACCTTTATAACAAAGTGGGGAACGATTTTGCAACTCAGGAAAACATGTACGCCATGTCCGAAGTAACGACCGACGAGCTGTTGGTACCAACCCGGGGAACCGACTGGGGAGATAATGGGATATGGAGACAATTGCATACCCATACCTGGACCCCTGCGCATTTATTTATTAAAAATGCCTGGAACAATCTGAACCAGAATGTATTTAGGGCTACGGAGATCATAGAAAGTAATCCGGAGGCAGGAATTTTGGCAGAAGCCAAATATTTAAGGGCGTTTAATATGTTTTTCCTGATGGATTTTTTTGGATCCGTTCCTTTTAGGGAAGTGGATGAAGGTCCGGAAATAAATCCAAAGGTATTGAGCAGAAGTGAAGTTTTCAGCTTTGTGGAAGCGGATTTATTGGCGGCATTGCCGGGCTTGCCCGATGGTAGTCCGGGAACCGACAATACAGGAACCGCTACAAAAGCGGCGGCGAATTTTTTATTGGCCAAAATGTATCTGAATTCCCATATCTATAATGGGAATGCTGTGGATAATGCCAACATGCAAAAGGTAATAGATGCTGTAGACGATATAGCGGATCTCGGCTTTGGAATAGAAACGGGATATTTTCAAATATTCGAATCCTCGGATGACATAGAGACCATTTTTTATTTGAATAGCGATATCGGGGCGAGGATATGGAATAGTATGCATTACAATATGAACTCTCCCGATAATACTGGCGGTGGCTGGAACGGATTTTCTACCCTGGCCGAATTCTATGACTCTTTTGAAGGGGATCCCAACACCAATTATGTGGGAGATGGCCAGGAAGAAAGAAGAGGTTGGGTACCGGATGCCAACAATGCCAATAATGTTAATTTGGGGCTTGGATATGGTTTTTTGATCAATCAACAATATAATGAAGATGGTACCAAATTAAAAAATAGGCAGGGAGGCGATCTCATATTGAAAAAAGAGTTGACCTCCTTGGTAGGAAATGGAGAAGCCGATGGTATCAGAATTCTTAAGTATCACCCAAATGACGGGGGCGAAATCAACTCCTTTAGAAGACATCAGATTCTTTTTAGATATTCGGATGCCCATTTAATGAAGGCAGAGGCTATGATGCGTATGGGAGAGGATATTACTTCGATGGTCAATGAATTGCGCCAAGCCAGGACCAATACCCCTGATTTGCCCAATGTTACAGAGGAGGTATTATTGGCGGAACGCGGTAGGGAGCTTTATATAGAATTTTGGAGAAGGAACGATTTGGTACGATTTGATAAATTTACCGCCCCTTGGGGTTTAAAGGAGGTAAGTGGAGATCCCAATATGAATCTTTTCCCAATACCGGAAACCGCATTGCTTTCCAACCCTAATTTGGTCCAGAATCCAGGGTATTGAAAATTAAATGTAAGGGATTTATAAAAGGAGGGCCGTTCCATGGAACGGCCCTCTCTCTTTTAATGGAGTAAACTACCTCGGGGCAATCCCGATAGCTCTATCGGGACATGAAGCATTGAAAGGAACTTTATTTTAGATTTCAACGCAAGCGTAGGAGCATTTAAATATCAATTATCGAGTAAAGTTGTTTGGCCCTTTGGCCAAGATAGCTATTTGGCAAAATAAATATAAATCCCTACTACTATAATACATATGGCAATCCCTACATGGTTTACATATTTATAGGGTTCAATGGAAACTTGTTTGGTGTATTCCAATTCAAAGGCCTCTTTTCTAGGATAAAACTTTCCTATAAGAAGCATTATCGCCGTATTGGCAAGAAACAATATGGCCATAATATGCAAAAAGTGGGGATAAGCTTCGGCCTCTACCAACTTCAATGCGGCAGGGTCGGTAATACCGGAGGCCTTGGCCGATTCCAGGGCATTTTCCACAAATATGCCCTTGAGTATAAACTGACTTAAAATATATAATAAAGACCCCGAAAGGATACCTATTTTAGCCGCGATGGCAGGTACTTTTTTGGTTAAATACCCTACTACAATAATGGTGAAAATAGGAATACTGTATATACCGTTTATTTCCTGTAGGTAATTGAACAGACTGCCGGCATTCGCTATCATTGGGGCTATGAACATGGCGGCCAGGGCCAAACATATTCCAAATACCTTTCCGTATTTAACCACGGTTTTTTCCGGGGCTTCCTTATTTATGTGTTGTTTGTAAATATCAATTCCGAACAGGGTTACCGAACTGTTGAGCACACTATTAAAGGAACTTAAAATGGCCCCGAACAATACTGCCGCAAAAAATCCGACCAAAGGTTTTGGCAACACTGCCCTTACCAATTCCGGATAGGCAAGGTCACTTGAAGCCAAACCACCTTCAAAATAATAATAGGCGATCATTCCTGGAAGCACTAAAATTAAAGGGCCTAAAATCTTTAAAAAAGAAGCCAACAATAAGCCTTTTTGACCTTCGGCCAAGTTTTTGGCCCCCAAGGCCCTTTGTATAATTTGTTGGTTGGTGCCCCAATAAAATAGTTGTACCAGCATCATTCCTGTAAAAATGGTGGAAAAAGGCACCTCCTGCCCAGCCTCACCGGTAGAGTCGAATCGTGCGGCATCCGAAGTAATTAAATTATCAAGACCCGTAAACATATTTCCGTCCCCTATGGCCATCAATCCAAAAATGGGGATTAGGATTCCCCCAACGATGAGGCCAATGGCGTTAATGCTATCCGAAACCGCAACGGCCTTTAGCCCGCCAAAAACTGCGTAAATAGACCCAATAACCCCTATGCCCCAAATGCACAATATCAATGCGGTTGAATCCGAAACCCCCAAAAGTTCGGGAACATTGAACATACCGCTTATTGCTACCGATCCGGAATATAGGATAACAGGTAAAAGTACCACTACATAGCCGGTTAAAAACAGCCCTGAAGTAATGGTTTTAGTAGTTACATCAAATCTTTTTGCCAAAAATTGGGGAACGGTGGTGAGCCCTCCCTTTAAATACCTTGGCAATAGAAAAATGGCCGTAACTACCATGGCGATTGCCGCCAAAGTCTCCCAGGCCATTACCGATAGACCATCGGTATAGGCACTGCCGTTAAGACCAACAATCTGTTCTGTGGAAAGATTTGTTAAAAGTAAAGAACCTGCGATTACCCCGGCGGTAAGGCTTCTGCCGCCCAGGAAATAACCATCAGAGGAACTTTCGTCAGTTTTTCGGGTAGCCAGATAGGCAATTAGGGCCACTAAAAGGGTGAAGCCTACGAAAGAAAGAATTCCTAACATTATAAAATTGGGTTTAATTGATTATTGGGTTAAATATATTGGATTATTTATAATATCATGGCATGTATATTCACTTTATCACAAAATGTATACCAGTGATGTATCAAAATTATATCGGGGGAGCGCAAAAAAATATCAATTATTAACAGCGGAAAGGCCTAAAAATTATTGAACTTTAACTATCTTGGATACTATTGTTTAAAAGGGGATTTTTTCCTTATGGATACCGGCTTCCGTAGCGATTTTGGATTTTTGAATGGAGGCCCAAAAAGGCCATGTACTTATTGCGTTTTAAATCGATATCAAAAAGATATATGGGGAAACTTATTATTAAGGGAAAACTTATTTTGTTAGGAGTGCTATTGTTGGGATCCTGTTCCCAAAAAAAGGAGGTGGCTTTAGTGGATGGGCGTAATGGGGATACCTTGTTTTCCTTGTTGTCCTCGGAAAAAACTGGTATCGATTTTGTAAACAAGGTGGTGAACCAGAAAAACTTTAATATTTTTAAGTATAGAAATTTCTACAATGGTGGGGGAGTGGCGATTGGTGATATCAATAACGACGGCCTGCCCGATATTTATCTTACCGGGAATATGGTTCCCAATAAACTCTATCTGAACAAGGGAGGCCTCCAATTTGAGGATATTTCCGAAAAAGCGGGTGTACAAGGAAATAAACCGTGGTCAACAGGGGTAACCATGGTAGATATTAATAATGACGGATTTTTGGACCTTTATGTTAGCAATGCCGGTAACATGGAGGGGAATAACCATGATAATGACCTTTACATAAATAATGGTGATCTTACGTTTACCGAGAAGGCAGCCGGGTATAATTTGGCCAAGACCGGCTTTTCTACCCATGCCACGTTTTTTGATTACGATAAGGACGGGGATCTGGATGCCTATATCTTAAACAACAGTAATGTACCCGTAAGTAGTCTGGGTTATGCAGAACAGCGTGAAGTAAGGGCCCAAGATTGGGCAGGGGTTCCGGATATTTTTAAAGGTGTGGGCGATATGCTTCTTAGAAATGACAATGGCAAGTTTGTGGATGTAAGTGAAACGGCCGGTATTTACGGAAGTTTAATTGGCTTTGGACTTGGGGTCATGGTAAGCGATCTCAATGGGGACCTCTATCCGGATATCTATGTTTCAAATGATTTCTACGAAAGGGATTATCTCTACATTAATCAAACGGATGGTACTTTTAAGGAAGAAATTGAACAATGGACCTCCCATTTAAGTTTATCCGCAATGGGAATTGATATGGCCGACATAAACAATGACGGTTTTGCCGATATTTTTATCACGGACATGCTGCCCGAAGGAGATCAAAGGGTGAAATCGGTGATGGAGTTTGAAGGCTACAACGTTTTTAAATTAAAACAGAGCAAGGATTTTTATCAACAATACATACAGAATACCCTACAATTGAACAACGGAAATAATACGTTTTCCGAGATAGCCTATCACAGTGGTATTGCCAAAACAGATTGGAGTTGGGCCGGACTTTTATTCGATATGGACAATGACGGTTTAAAGGATATATACATAACCAATGGTATAAACCACGATTTAACGGATCTGGATTTTGTTGATTTCTTCGCCAACGAAATTATTCAAAATATGGCCCTCACGGGGGAAAAACAATCCATAGATTCCATCATAGCCAAAATGCCCATTGCTCCCCAACCTAACTACGCATACAGGAACAAGGGAGATATTACATTTTCCAATGAAACCAAAAATTGGGGCTTGGATCTGCCCAGTATGTCCAATGGAGCGGCTTACGGGGATCTTGATAATGACGGGGATCTGGATATTGTGGTCAACAATGTTAATATGGAAGCCTTTGTATATGAGAACCACAGTGAAAAAAAGTCTGGAAACAATTATCTTAAATTAAAATTCGAGGGCAAGGATGGGAACAGATTTGCCATTGGAACCACGGTAAAACTTTATTTTGATAATCAGGTAATAGTACAGGAATTGATGCCTTCCAGGGGATTTCAATCCTCTGTAGACTACATAATGACCATAGGTCTGGGCAAGAACGCCTCCATTGATTCCCTGCAGGTAATTTGGCCCGATGACCGTACCCAAAAACTCAAGAATATTAAGACCAATCAATTCCTTACCCTTAAAAATTCGGAGGCCCGGGATATATATGTTCCCAACAATAAGACTATTGTTAAACCGCTCCTCAAAGAATTGGGAAATTCCGATCTCCTGGTGCACAGGGAGAACAATTACAATGACTTTGATTACGAGGGACTGGTCTCTAAAATGCTTTCCCAAGAAGGACCGGCCCTGGCCGTGGCCGACGTTAATGGTGATGGCAATGAGGATATTTTTGTTGGAGGTGGGGCAGATCAGGCCGGCGTACTTTATCTACACCATGGTAACGGAAAATTAACCGCTACGGTTCAAAAGGCCTTCGAAAAGGATGTGGAACTAGAGGATACGGCCGCTGCCTTTTTGGATATGGATGGTGATGGCGATATGGATCTTATGGTAGGTAACGGTGGAAATCAGGTAGGGGACGAAAAGCGCTATAGGGCAAGGATTTATATCAACAACGGGAAGGGAGTTTTTGTAGCTTCATCCCAAATTTTGCCAAGTACTTTTAAAAATATTGCCGTGATTGCTCCCCATGATTTTGATGATGACGGGGATATGGACGTTTTTATAGGGTCTAGGAGTGTTGTTGGGAATTATGGTCTGGATCCGGACCATCTGTTTCTTGAAAATAAGGGGGACGGTACTTTTATGGATGCTACGGAGCGCCTGGCCTACGATACCAAACAGGCAGGCATGGTTACGGACGCCATTTGGGCGGATATGGATGGCGACAAAAAGAAAGACCTAATAACAGTGGCCGATTGGGGGAGGCCGGTAATATATAAAAACTCGGGCAAGGGAATGTCCAAGATAGATACTACATTGGATAGTTTAAGCGGATGGTGGAATGTAGTAAGTGCGGAAGATCTGGACAATGATGGCGACTATGATTTGATCTTGGGAAATCAAGGGAATAATGTGCCCTATTCCTGCTCCAGGGAAAACCCCATGAAATTGTGGGTCAATGATTTTGACAATAATGGAACCATTGAACAAATTACTACTCGAAATTTTGATGGGAAGGACTACCCTGTTCATCAAAAGAAAGAGTTGACTACCCAAATAGTGGTATTGAAAAAGCAAAACCTCAAAGCTTCGGAATATGCAAAAAGAACCATTGGGGAATTGTTTTCTGGTGAAACTTTCGATAGATCCATAGTAAAGGAGGGTACCATACAGGAATCGGTAATTGCCATTAATGAAGGGGGAGGGAAATTTACCATAAAGAAACTGCCAGGACGCGTACAGTTGTCCTGCGTCTGTGGAATTACCTGCACCGATATTAATGGAGATGGTTTTGTAGACCTCATTATGGGAGGTAATAATTTTGAATTCAAACCCCAATTTTCGCGTTTGGATGCCAATTTTGGGAGTATACTTTTAGGGAATGAAAAACTGGATTTTAAATGGCAAAATTATGATGAAAGCGGGTTTTTAATAAAAGGGGAGGTAAAGTATATTGAACGGTTTAAGGACAGTAATGGAAAAAGATTCGTAATTGCTGCCATTAACGATAATAGACCAAAGGTTTTTTCGCTGGATGAGTAGATATATATTATATGTTATATTCGTCCTGGTTCTCTTGGGTTGCGGTCCTAAGGAAGGTAAAATTTTCAGGAACCCATTGCCAAACGAAACGGGAATCGACTTTCAGAATACCGTTGTGGAATCGGATGATTTGAATATTCTGGATTATCTCTATTTCTACAATGGAGGCGGAGTTGCTATTGGGGATATTAATGGGGACGGATTTGCCGATATTTTTCTTTCCGGGAACCAAGTTGAAAATAGATTATACCTCAATGAGGGGAACCTAAAGTTCAGGGATATTACGGCCATTGCAGGTATTGCTGGGAAAAGTACTTGGAATACGGGTGCCATAATGGGAGATATTAATGGGGATGGACTTCTGGATATCTATGTTTGCGCCGTTGTGGGAATCAATGGTTTTAATGGACATAATGAACTGTATTTAAACAACGGAGATACTACTTTTACGGAAAGTGCTGCCGAATTTGGACTCGATTTTGATACGTACAGTAGTTCCGCGGCCTTGTTGGACTATGATTTGGATGGGGACTTGGACTTGTATTTGCTCAATCATGCAGTACATACACAAGAATCTTATGGAAAGGCCGAAGTACGAAAAAAGAGAAATTTCCAATCCGGGGACAAGCTGTTGCGCAATGATGGGGGTATTTTTGTGGATGTTAGCGAAGAGGCAGGCATTTATGGCGGAGCCAATGGATACGGATTGGGCATTGCCATAGCCGATTTTAATCAGGATGGATATCCGGATATCTATGTGGGGAACGATTTTCACGAGGACGATTATTATTACATGAACAATGGCAACGGAACATTTTCCGAGCAATTGCGGAGCTATTTTGGGCATACCACCAAATTTTCCATGGGGAACGATGTAGCCGATATTAACCACGATGGTTGGCCGGATCTTATTTCTTTGGACATGCTCCCTGAAGATGAAAAGGTCCTTAAGTCCTCGGAAGGGGATGATCTGACACAAACCCAAATTTTGAGGGTAGCACGTTTTGGGTACCACTACCAATATTCCAGGAATATGTTGTTTGTAAACCAGCAAAATGCACCCTATTCCGAAACGGCCATACAAAGCGGAATTGCAGCGACTGATTGGAGTTGGAGCGCTCTTTTTGGCGATTATGACCAAGATGGGGAACAGGATATCTTTATTTCCAATGGTATTCCCAAAAGGCCCAACGATCTTGACTTTATAAAATTTGCCTCGGACGAACAAATAAAGATCAAGCTTAACAATACCAAACTTGTAGACCAACAAGCCATTAATATGATGCCTTCCGGGGCGACCCATAATTATGTATTTAAAGGAGGGGGAGACATGAATTACAAAGATATGTCCGGTATTTGGACCGTAAAGGATACCCTGATTTCCGGGGCAACCGCCATGGCCGATTTGGACAATGATGGGGATCTGGACCTGGTAACCAATACCCTCAACAGTCCAGCTGCATTGTATATCAACAAAACGGATACCAAGGCCAATTATTTAAAACTTAGGTTTAATTATATGGCCAAGAATAAATTTGGAATTGGCACCAAAGTTTTTGCTTATCTTAATGGGGAATTGCAGTATAAGGAACTGTATACGGTTCGGGGATTCCAGGCATCTTCCGAACCTATGGTCCATTTCGGTTTTGGAAAACAACTTACCGTAGACTCCCTAATAATAGTGTGGCCAAATAAGACCTTTCAAGTCTTAAAAGAAGTGGCCACCAACCAATCCCTGGTTATTTCTCCCGAAAATACAAATCCCTTCATCTATAATTCCCTAATGCCTACTTCCAAAAAAATGTTTAATAAGGTTGCAGGTAATTTGGGAATCAATTTTGAGCATGTGGAAGATAATTATCTGGACATCAACAGGCAAAAATTGATACCCTATCAGATATCGGATCGCGGTCCGGCATTGGCCATTGGGGATTTGAACGGTGATGGAAAGAAAGACCTGTTCTTTGGAGGATCCAAATATATTCCGTCGAGAATATTTTTACAAGGGGATACCACCTATCTGGAAAATAGAATAGCGATTATTGCCAACGACTCCATAAAGGAGGATATTGCTGCCGTTATAGGGGACCTGAACAAAGACGGAATGTCCGATCTTGTCATAGGAACGGGAGGCGGGGATTTTTATAATGAAATGCCTCCCCTAACAGATAGCTATTACTTTCAAAACACTACTGGATATGAACTTGGGGTACTTCCGGAATATTATGAAAATGCAGCCGTAATACGGGAAAACGATTATGACAATGATGGGGATTTGGACTTGTTTGTAGGCAATAATGCCATAACCAATGATTTTGGCAATATTCCCAATTCCTTTTTGTTGGGAAATGACCAAGGTAGGTTCTCCGTTGTCGAAAATAAGGAACTGCAAAAGGTAGGGATGGTCACTGATGCCGTGTGGAGCGATTTTGATAATGACGGTGTCCTGGATTTAATTGTGGTAGGGGAGTGGATGTCGCCAAAATTCTTTAAGAACAGTAAGGGGCAATTAATGGAAACCTTTCCTTTGGATCGTCCTTATGACGGACTCTGGGAATGTATAATTCCCTTTGATATCGATAATGACGGAGATCTGGATTATTTACTTGGAAATTGGGGGAACAACACCAAGTTCAAGGCCTCCAATAAGTATCCAATGAAAATGTTTTATTCGGATTTTGACCAGAACGGAAGTACGGAGACTATAGTGGCCATTGAAAAAAATGGTGAATATTATCCTTTGGAAGGATTGGATGAACTTTCGGCCCAAATGGTGGGCCTAAGAAAGAAGTTTTTGACCTATAAGTCCTTTGCAGGAAAACCCATAGAAGGGATCATAGATGAAAAGTCGCTTAAGAACAGTACCGTTCTGGAGGTGAACACCCTAGAATCCGGTTACTTGGAGAATAATGGCGGAAAATATTCCTTTGTACCCTTTAAGTCGGAATTACAGATTGCTCCAATCAGGGCCTTTTTAGAGTACGATTTTGATAAAGATGGGAATACGGAAATTTTGGCTGCGGGAAATTATTTTGGCATTAAGCCATATCACGGGAGGTTGGATTCCTTTTCAGGAGCCCTGATAAAAAATATAAATGATATAATTTTGGGTAACAAATTAGGCCTGGAACTGGAACTTAAATCCGTTAGACATATGAAGACAATAGATTTAAATGGTAAGACCTACCTCTTGGTTGTTTTTAATGATGACAAGGCCCAGGTGTATGATTTTGGCGAATAAAAATGTAAATTGGCCCAATACATCCTTTTTAGGGGATTTTTTGGGTCATAAGCGATCTGTGTATTATTTGTACAAAAAAAGTTAAGATGAAATGAGCATAAACAAAATTATTTTTTTGCATACCGGCCGAAATCGAAGATTCACGAACACCTAAAAGTAAGAAGAAACATTCGTGAGTACATAATTAAATTTCCTGCTTGCCGGCAGGTTTATGCGAACCTGTCCGCTAATCGTTAAAAAATATTGATGGCAGGCAGGAGCGCAGCGGTTGATATATGTGGAAAATTTTTATTATACTCATTTTTAGATTAATAAAAATTTTTAAATAGATGAAACAATATTTAAGATTATTCGTATTATTTGCATTGGCAATATCATGTAATGGAAAGAAGGAGGAACCGGTGGTTATTACTTCCCAGGATCTTCATAGGTCTATCCATAAGGTCACGGAAGTAATGATCCATGATATTTTTTCTCCGCCGGTGGCCAGTAGGATCTTTGCCTATCCCAATATAGCGGCCTATGAAATTGTAGCGCTCCATAACAAAGAATACAGGTCATTGGTAGGACAGGTTACGGATTTGACCCCAATACCGAAACCTGTTGGGGATAAACCTATAAACTATCGGATGGCCGCGCTCATTGCGCATATGGAAATAAGCAAACGTTTAATTTTTTCCGAAGATAGGATCGAATCGTTTCGGGATAGCCTGTATGCAAATTGGCAAGACAACGACATGACCCAATTCGTCAATTCCAAAGAATACGGTCTTGTTGTGGCACAGCATATTGTAGACTGGTTGAACAAGGACAATTATAAACAAACCAGGACCATGCCCAAGTTTACCATAAATACGGGCAATGCTTCCCGCTGGCAACCGACCCCACCTGCCTATATGGATGGGTTGGAACCCCACTGGAGCAAAATACGTCCTTTTGTAATGGATTCGGCCGATCAATTTAAACCTATTCCCCCTCCGCCGTTTTCTATGGAAAAGGATTCCGATTTTTATAGGGAAGTAAAAGAGGTATACGATATTGGCCAGGAAATTAAAGCAAAAGGGGATGATTCCAACGAACTTGCCATTGCAAAGTTTTGGGATTGTAATCCTTATGTTTCCGTTACCAGGGGCCATTTAATGTTTGCCACCAAAAAAATAACGCCCGGAGCGCATTGGATCGGTATAGCCAAGATAGCCTGTGAAAAAAGTAAGGCCGATTTTGATGAGACCGTATTTGCCTATACCAAAACCTCCATGGCCATTGCCGATGGCTTTATAAGTTGTTGGGACGAAAAATACAGAAGTAATCTTATACGGCCGGAAACCGTTATAAATCAGTATATAGATGAAAATTGGCAACCTGTATTGCAAACACCGCCATTTCCGGAATATACCAGTGGCCATTCCGTGGTTTCGGGAGCGGCCGCTACGGTCTTGACCAGTGTTTTTGGGGATAACTTTTCTTTTGATGACGATACGGAAACCCCTTTTGGCCTTCCGGTGAGAAGTTTTAGCTCCTTTAACCAGGCTGCAGATGAAGCGGCCATAAGTAGAATGTACGGGGGCATCCATTATAGGGCAGCGGTGGAAGTGGGGGTGAAGCAGGGCCGTGAGTTGGGTAAATTTATTGTGGATAAACTGCAAATGAAAGGAGATGGGCGGTTAGTGGCCAAATGATCCAATGGCCACTTTCCAATTGCTCTTCCAATTTTATGATGTAAATACAGTTCGTGAGAAACAAAATTGTTGGCTTAATCGGTATTGCTGTTCTGGTATTCTTGGTTTGGCACCTCTTTCTTAGGCCCTATGACTATCTGATATCCATTACGGCCAAGACAATTCCGGGGGTCGTTGATCAAAATATTAAATTATGGGGCAAGGCCAATAAAAATACGGTATACATACGGCAGAAGGATTTTTTGCATATAGATCAGCAATTAAGGTTCAATGATTCCATATTCCAATACCAGTGGAAAATAATCCCTGTTAATGATTCCACTACAAGGATAAGGGTATATATTAAAGGTCTGGATCTGGGTTTGTGGAATAGATTGAAAATTTGGTTCTCCGATACGGGCTTCGAAAAACGGACCAAAAGCACTATTTTTGACTTCAACAATGTCCTAACGGAGCATTTGCAAAAATTTAAGGTTACCGTTTTGGATACCATACAACAGTCTCCGGATACGTATTGCGCCTATATCCCAATAAAGACTTCCCAGTTGGGCAAAGCAAAGGGAATGATGCAAAATTACCCTATTTTAAGTACGGTGCTTGCGGATAATAATGTAGCATTAAATGGGGAACCATTTCTGGAAATTACCAATTGGAACAGGGAAGTGGACAGTGTTTACTATAATTTTTGTTATCCAATTACCAAGAGCGACAGTCTTCCCCAAAATGATATTATAAAATATAAGAAATATGAAGGAGTTAGGGCATTAAAAGCTATTTATAACGGAAATTATATTACCTCTGACCGCGCTTGGTACGTCTTGTTGGATTATGCCAAAAGAAATGGGATAGAGGTATGGGAGAGACCTGTTGAGGTATTTTTTAGCAACCCTAACTTTGGTGGCAACGAACTGGATTGGATAGCTGAAATCTATTTGCCCCTAAAGGAATAAAAAGAAATGCACATGAATAAGATGAAGCTGTTAGTTCCCGGCAATAAATGATTAAATTTATAATTGGATGAAATGGGCATGACCAAAATTTGGTCGCCAGCCCGAAAGTTTCATTCTGGCGGGCAATCCCAAATGAAGATATGCGAATTACACCCGCCTGAACGATGTAGCCGGGCAGGTATGACCGCTAAAAAACAATGGATATCTACATATGAAAAAATACTTGTTATTGTTGCTTTGGGGAATAATCATTAGCTGTACCACTAATTATGGCCAGCTAACCTATATTACCAAACTCCCCAATAAATTAACCGAGAATTCGGGAATGGTCCCTGCCAAGGATTCAACGGTTTGGTTCATTATGGATAGCGGTAACCCCGATAAAATTTATCAGGCAAACTATAAAGGGGATCTTGTAAGGGAATTAAAAGTAAAGAATGCCAAAAACCACGATTGGGAGGATATGGCGAGCGATGAATATGGTAATGTATATATTGGGGATTTTGGCAATAATGGAAATGACAGGAAAAATTTGGCCATTTATAAGATTACCGACCCCAATGCAGAAAATGGGGATGATATTGAAGCGGAAAAGATTGAATTCCATTATCCTGAACAGACCCATTTTCCCCCAAAAAAGAATAAATTCCTATATGATGCCGAGGCATTTTTTTATTACCGGAACAATTTCTATATCATTACCAAAAACAGGACCCGGCCATTTAACGGGGAAGCCTTATTGTACAAGGTGCCTGCCTTAGCGGGCAAGCACAAGGCCCAATATTTGGGGTCGTTTGTTCCTCCCAAGGGTAAGATAGATGGGCAGGTAACCTCTGCCGATATTTCCCCCAATGGTAAGACCATAGTATTATTGGGAAAAGGTACTTTATGGGTGTTTACTAATTTTACCATGGATAATTTCTTTTCCAATAGTACCCTAAAAGTGATAGATCTGGGCGTGTATACGCAATTGGAATCTGTTTCTTTTACCGATAACAATACTTTATTGCTATCGGACGAGGAGTCTAAAAAAACGGGGAGAAACCTGTATTCTTTTGTGTTGGGCAACTAACCCAAATACAAAAATTACAGTTCTATATTAGAATCCAAAACCAACACCGAAGGAAATTCGCGGTCCGTCAACACTGTTGAACAAGGCTACCCTTGCGGTCATTACATCGGCTCCATTAAGAAAAAATCCTCCTCCGTAGGAGGTGTGCCATAGATCGGAACTTTCGTTGGGGGTCCATACCCTTCCATAGTCAAAACCGCCATATACCCCGATCGTAACGGGCAATAATCCTGTTTTCAGGCTTTTCAGGCTATATCTAAGGTCCGTATTCTGGTAATAACTGGTCTTGCCGGAAAAGCGTTGGTTTCTAAAGCCTCTAAGTCCATCTGTTCCACCAATACTGGCGGCCTGGTAAAATTTGTACTCGTTCCCTAAATTAAAATGGGCCTTCCATTTGGTGGCAAGGACCAATCTGCCATTGGATACTAATTTGTGGTCAAGGGAGAGACTTGGAACAATATACGCATAGGTCTCTCCCCGATTCTCCATACTGGCTTTGTATCCCATGAGCAGTCCGGTAGCCATGCCCATAGTAGGGAAAGCGGCATTGTCCATATTTTGGTAGGAGTATTCTACGTCCACTCCAAGAAAACTGTTTCTATTTTCCTCTCCGTTGGCCAGATAAAAGGTGTTTATAAACCGATCTTCAGTTTCTTCCACTTCCAGATTTTCAATTGAAATACCGGTTCTGAATTTTGCTCCCAGTTGTCCACGCCAGATCAAAGAGGGAGAAAAACTTAAGGTTTGAATCTTCACCCTATTGTAATTCATTCCCAAAGTGTCGTCAAAATTTTCGGTCCCATTCCCGGTTCCAAAAAAGTTAATGCTAAAATTAGGGCTGGTAAAACGGGCGGCCAGTTCCAAATTCCAGTTTTCGAAGATATGGGCAAACTCTCCCTTATAGCCCAATTCAAAGCCGTTGGTGGCAAAGTAATAGGCGGCATTGTAATTGTGTTGGGTGGTATAGGGGTTTTGTCGTAGGCCATAAAAGGTATTTGTGGCATTAAAACCAAGTTTCACCCCATCATCGGGATTAAAGCCAACAGTTGGGATTATCTGCCGTGTGCTGTTCCTAAGTTTTAAAGGTTGATACGTATTGGTTTGGTAATCGTTGGTAAGTATTAGCTTGGCTCCCTTTATTTTCTTGAAGGTGTTTTTTTTATTCTTTTGGTCGTAAATCCATGCATTGCTGCCTTCGTTTATATCATACACATCATTGTTCTGTCCGCCGATAAGTCTAATTTTTATTTTGTTGCGATCGGCCCCGGCCATTTCAAATATATCATCGTCATCCAGGCCATAGATCCAAATTTCCTTGGTGATATCGCGGTGGAATGTCTTATTAAAAAACAGCTTTTCCTTTTTCCCGTCAATGTTTCTATAGGTTTTGATTTCTACTACTTGCTTGGACAGATTGTTGATTTCGAACCAATCGTCCTTATCGGTTCCTTTTATAACAACATATTTGTTGAGGGCTAAAAAGTAATCATCCGCAATTTTGGGGAGGTTTTTGATCCGGGATAAAAGTATACGCTTTAAGTCAAGGATGTTTTTGTCCAAAATTTCTTGGGGCATGGCCTTAAAGGCTTCGTCTATTACCTCCGGGGTCAGGTTTTGTTGTATATAACGTACTTCTTTTTCCCAATCCGATTTTGTAGTTTCGGCCAATAGGGTAAGGTCCAGGCCATAGGCGTTCTTGTTAAAGGCTGCCACATTTCTAATGTCATTATTAAACCCTTCCATCATTTGAAGGGCGGGAATTATTCTAGTTGCCACTCCCATTAGGGCCCCATCCCCCCAAATGGAATACACTTGGTCCCGATCTCTTGGGATGGCCTCAAAAACGATCTTTCCCGATTCCTTATCCTCGACTTCGCCCCAGCGCCATTGATCGTCATGCCTGTCCCAATCGCCCATCACCATATCAAATAACCGGGTCCTTAGATATCTTTTGGTATTGACCACATATTTTTCGTCCCGCCTAATTTTATCCATCATGTCCCAGGTACTTTCAATCTTATTGGCATATCCAAAACTGCCCAATTCCCCATGGCCGTCGCCCACCTGTTCTTCCAAAATGTAAAGTTCATCCCCAAATTCTCCATTAAATTCCGCCAAGGCGTTTTGTTTTGGGATATAGTATAATTTGGGGTTGGTATGGTAGAGTTCCAAGGCATCGGAAAGGGTTCCAACGGTAAGAAGGCCGTATGGTAATGCACCGGTATAAAAATCCAATAAAAATTTTTCGGTATAGGTGTCCTTAAATTCCCCTAGGACGTATTTATCCTTAAACGCCATGGCCTGTAGGTATACTTCCGCACTTTTTTTTACCGCCCTCATTACGTATTCCCTTCCGTTTTTATCGGTCAGCCGCAGGGATTTGGATTGGTTGCCGCCCCCTTTACGTACCGGTTTTAAGCCTCCAAATAAAGTATCCAGCCTTAGGGTGGGCGCATTTACTTCCATGGCGTAGTACTTCCTGTACCTATCTCCCCAAATAGTTTTGAAAAATTTACTTTTTTCAATGGCTTCCTTGTCGTAAATGGATGCCTTTACGTGCGCAGGAAAATCCTTGTTGTTAAATCTATAATTTTCGTTTCTATCGGGGGGCAGTACCTGTGTGGAATATAGTAGTTCGGGATCATTATTTTTCCCAACCCCAAAATACCTTACTTGGGAAGAGCCATCCTTGTATACCTTTAATTCTGCAAAACCCATTCTGCCAGTTGAGAATTTGGCGCCGTTCAATAATCTGGTAGCGCCTTCCTTGGCACCGGAACCGCTAACGATCTGGGGAGTATTGTCCTCCACGATATATTGAAGGGTATGTTCGTGCCCCGAAGTCAATATTACTTTTTGCGAGTACTGTGCCAGGGTTACCAGACGGTTCCTTAATTCGGTATATCTCTTATTTTGAAGATCGGCATAGGAGGCACCACTTGTTTTTCTGATGAGGTTTACAAAAGAACCTAAAATTGGAAAGGGAAATTTGCCCCCGGTAGGGTTTAAATGAAGTTTTGCAGAATACTCACCGCCGTGCGGCCCGTAACTGAACATAGGATGGTGTATGGCCAAAATGGTGGTCTTATCCCGGTTTTTTTTAATAAGGCTTTCCAATTCTTCAAAAAATGTTTCCCTGTCCTTTATTTCACATTTATCGTTCATTTTGGGGTGTTTGTCCCAATTGGTCAGGTACCATTCCGTATCAATGGCTATAAGCACTATTTTATCGTTGATATCCATTTTGGCTATGGGACACCCATTTTCAGGAAGGAAGACTTCTTTGCTGTCCAATTTTTTTTGGATATATTTTTGTTGTCTTTCCAAGCCTTCCAATCCTTCATTGTACCAATCGTGATTGCCTGGGATAAAAATGGGGTTGCCCTTAAAATTCCCCAGGGTCTCCAATTGGGCGTCCAAATTGTTTTTGGCCTCCAAATAGGCTTGGATGGAATCCTTATCGTTTGGCATTCCGGCAGGGTAGATGTTATCGCCCAAAAAGAGGGCGGTACTGTTTTTGTTGGCCTTTTCCAAGGTCTTTTGAAAAACTTTTAACGCTTCGTTTTGGCCGTCCATAGGAGATTTTCCAGCATCCCCTATCAGATAAAAAGTGTGCAATAGTTCGCTGTTGTTGGAAATATCCCCGGTAATGGCACTTTCCACATATTTTGTTTTATATGTGGCACAGCCTGTCAATAGAAAAAGTATGGATATAAGTAGGTAATGTTTCCTCATGTACATCAGATTAGAAATCAAAATTTTGTAATTTGTGGGGCATAATTAACTCTTATGTCGGAAATCCTCGAAAAAACTGAAAATTTTGTTGTCGATTTATTGTCCAATAAGTTAGCATCCAGTTATTTGTACCACAATTTGAACCATACCCAACGGGTGGTTAAAAGTACTAAAGAATTATTGAATTTTTATAATTTGGGGGAGGTGGAAAACGAGATTGTCCTACTGGCGGCTTGGTTACATGATACCGGATATACAGAAGGTTCCAAGGACCACGAGGAGACCAGTTGTGATATAGCCCGCAATTTCTTGGGCAAGCAGGCCTATGATGAACAAAAAATAGATCGTGTGTGCAGCCTTATTATGGCAAGCAAAAGGTTCTATGAGCCCCAAAACCTCTTAGAGGAGATCATTAGGGATGCCGATTGTTCCCATTTTGGAAAAAAGAGCTATATGGAAACTTCGGAACTGCTAAGGGAAGAGTTGGAAATTTTGGGTTTGGCAACCTATTCACAAAAGGAATGGCGTGAGGCGAACCTTAAGATGTTGCAAACGGAACAACGTTTTTATACCGATTATGCCCTACAAAATTGGCAGGAAGAAAAGAATAAAAATGTAAGAAGGTTGATCAAGGGGAAAAATGCAGATGAAAATTTAGTAAAAAAAGAAAAGTTAAAGGCCAAATATAAGAGTGAAAGCCCTGATCGTGGTATACAGACCTTGTTTCGGGTAACCTTAAAAAATCATTTAATGCTCAGTGATATTGCCGATACCAAAGCTAATATCCTGCTGTCTGTAAATGCCATTATTATTTCATTGGTGTTGTCCAACCTAATGACCAAGCTGGACAGTCCGTCCAATAATTACTTGGTATATCCCACCCTATTATTTGTTGTTTTTAGTGTAGTTTCCATGGTCCTTGCCGTTCTTGCCACAAGGCCAAATGTTACACATGGCGAATTTACCAAGGAGGATGTTCGGCAACGCAAGGTAAACCTATTGTTTTTTGGCAATTTTCATAAAATGAAATTGGAAGATTACCAATGGGCAATAAACGAATTGGTACAGGATAAGGATTATATATATTCCTCTTTGACCAAGGACCTATATTATCTTGGATTGGTTTTGAACAGGAAGTATAAAATACTGAGATGGACCTACACTATTTTTATTTTGGGAATGATTATTTCCGTTCTTGCCTTTATTGTATCCTTTAAGTATTTTGGTCCGGACCGAGGTATGTGATCAGGTCATTTGTTCAATTCCAGCATTAAGTCCTCGTAGGTATAGGTCTTGTCCTTTTTATTGTTGGATTTGTACAGAATGGACGCCCTAATGGCCTTTAGTCCGGAAACCCCTTGTACTCCTTCCAATTCTACAATTTCTACCTTGCCGTTGAAATAACCTTTGGACTTAAGGAACCTAATATAGCGCAAGTATTCCTGTTCATCCTTTTTTTGTGAATAGACTATGGCGATTTTGCCGGGCTGGGTCAACCTTTCATTGGTTCCTTTAATGAAGGATTTGTCAATCCGTTTTTTTATGATCTCATACCTGGCATTGTAAGTGCCGTCCACGTCAAAACGTTTTTCATCCATCCTAAAACGAATGGATAAAGAACCGTTATATACCAGAATAAGCGATGTTACGTTCAATGGTACCTGTAACTTGGTTTTAAGGTCGTAATGCTTGTTTTCCATTTCACAGATAACCTGTAGCTGCCATAACCTTAGGTTGTTGAGGTAAAGCAGGTCGAACGCCCTTGCTCCGGTTATGGAATCCCCTATGTACATATTGTGCTCCACACCATCGGTCTTGTACCTTTCAAAATAATGGGGGTACATTTTCTGGGCTTCTTCCTGTTTGCTGTCGATTACCGAAGCCAACTTTTTGTTGATCAACATTACGCTCTGGTCATAATTTTTTCTGTGATCATAGTAGGAACCGGTTCCCTGGTCTATTTTGGCCTCATAGGAAAGCAAAAGATTTTGAATGTAGGAATCGGATTTTTTAATATGTGCGAATACCGGATTTATTTCTTCCTGTACAAAATCGAAGATGGCCTGTTCGCTATTGGTATGTAAGACCTCCCTGATTTCCTCAAGGTGGTTGTTTACCCTAAATATAAGTTCTTCGTATATAGGCAAATTATATTTTAGCGAAACCTCGGTCATTATTTGTTTGATTTCGGATAATTGGATCATGAGATCCCTTTGGATCGCCCTATTTCTTTCCTGGGAGGAATTTTGAATGTCTACCTGCCCATATAGTGGATATACTTCATTAAAGACAATTTCACGAAAAGAAGGCTGTAGGCCTTCCTGGTCTTCTTTAATAAAGCGTTTTGCCTCTTCTTTAAATTTCCAGTATACCGAAGGATGAACGGAAGTACATTCGTTCTGGATAACCGCATCTATTAAATTTCCTTCCTCTTCCAGGGATCGTAAAACTGCGGAAACGATATAGGGGATTACATCGTCCAATTTTTTTGCGTTGACACTATTAAAGTCGTTTGCCCTGTCCGAAACCAATTCCAATACCCCCAATAATTGACCTTCTTTGGCAATGGGGGCCAAAAGGGCACTTTTAATTTTTTGATCGTACAGACAGTTATATGGTGCCATACCATTTGAATCCTTGTAATGCTTGTCAACATCACTAATTACAAAGTAGTGGTTTTGCTCGATTAATTTACTGTACGAGGATTTGCAAAGGGCTTCATTACAAATTTCAACTTGTTTCTTTTGTAAAATAAAACTATCTATCCCATTTACGGAAACCCGCTCAAATTGCTCTTCCTTGGAATTGAACACCGAGAATCCAATTCGCATATTCGGCAACCCAAATAAAGACTTAAAGATTTCCTCTACCCCTTTTATGAAATTGCCCCCACTTTTATCCTTAATGATCAGGCTGGATTTTATTTCGGAGATGGAATGTTCTGCGGTAACATCGAACATGTTCGAGATTACAAACCCTTTGCTGATAAAGCTATTGGGCGGGATCTTCGCTTTCCATAGATCCACATTGTCTATATTTTCCAATAAAAGATCTACGTCTTCCCGGGTAATTTCCAATGGCTTCCCATTGGGAATGATTTCCATGAAATCGGCATTGTATAAAATCCGGTAATGCCTCATTATTCCTTTGGCATCGGGGATATCGTAAAAAAAAGGCCTTTTGAAATCCAGGTTAAACCCGTAATAGAAATTAAGGATGACCACACAGGCCATGATATAGGTTACCTCTTCTTCCTGGTTCCTTATCCGTGGCAGATAATCGGGCCCGGCTGCTGCCAATATTTCTTCAAAACGTCTACTGGAGTTAAATATGATGTCCGTGTAAGGTGAGGAAGCCGTTTTTATTTCATTGGCCGTAAGTACGGATGAAAACAGATCTTGTAGAATAATATGAATTACATCCTTGTGCTTTTCCAATATGTCGATATCGGTGAAGCCATCGCGCAATTGTGGAAATGGAGCTTGGGCATCCAATATATACCGTGCCTTGGTAGCCAAAAACGAATCATCGCTTTGCGCCATTTCATCATATTGTTTCAATAGTATATCAAAGCTTATATGATGTTCAAGAGGTGATATTTTACCAGAAAATCCCTTCATTACAAATGTTAGTCCATATTTGGACCGCAAAATTACAAAAGAAATCGATTTGTTTCACAAATTGGGGCATATCCGAATAACCTCATTATCCTGCTATATAACGAAATATCCAGGGTTTGGGGATGTACAGGGGGCATTTTTATTAGAGTATCAAATAAAAACCTTAATGACTAAGCTAGAAAAGTAGTAACTTTTCGCCCAAAACCAATGTCCTCATTTACCAGATTGTCCCGGGCTTATAAAAATGCGAAAACCCTGCCTTTTGATGATAGCTCCAAAATAATTCTATTTAGTGACTGCCATAGGGGGGATAGTAGTTTTGCCGATGAATTTGCCAACAACCGTAATATTTATATCCATGCCCTAAGGCACTACTTTAATGAAGGTTTTACATATTTTGAACTGGGAGATGGGGATGAACTATGGGAGAATCTCAATTTCGACTCCATTTTTACGGCGCACAAGAACGTATACAAACTTTTAAGGCAATTTCATCTGGAAAAAAGACTCCATATGATCTGGGGAAATCATGACATGGTATATAAAGATCCGTTGTATGTAGAAAAGAATTTATCATTCTATTTTGAGCCTATTGACGATTGCAATAAAGAGTTGTTCGAGGATATCACCTATCACGAAGCCATAATTTTAAAGCATGGGGTAAGTGGCCAAGAGTTGTTTTTGACGCATGGCCACCAAGCGGATTGGTGGAACTATACCTTTTGGCGGTGGGGCAGGTTCCTGGTGCGTGTATTGTGGAAACCGTTGCAGGTATGGGGTATAGCGGATCCTACAAGTCCCGCCAAAAATTATAAGGAGCTCATCAAAATTGAAAGGCGCATAAAAAAATGGATTTTGGCCAACAATGAAATTTTGACGATTGCAGGCCATACCCACAGGCCGCGTTTTCCTGCACCTGGGGAAATACCTTTCTTTAACGATGGCAGTTGTGTGCATCCGCGCAGTATTACCGGAATTGAAATCCAGAAAGGGACCATATCCCTGATTAAATGGGAAATAGCTACCAGGGATGATGGTACCTTGCAGATCGTAAGAATATTACTGGACGGACCACAACAGTTGATAAGTTACAGGAAAGCCAAATCCTAGGCCATAATATTACAGTGAATTGGGGGTACAACAATGAAGATATACCACAATAAAGGACTGTTTTATACACGTTATTGCAGTCTAAAAGTGATAGGAATGGTATAGGGTACCTTAACTGCCCTTCCCCTTTGCATTCCCGGTGTCATTTGTGGTAACGCGGCAATAATACGGTAGGCTTCCTTTTCCAATAGCTTGTCCGGTCCCCTTGTACGTATATTGGTTATATGGCCGGTATTGTCTATAATAAATTGCACGTATACCTTGCCCTCAATGCCCAATTCCACGGCAACATCGGGATAGCTAAATTGTTTTATGATGTGTTCCTGTATTTTTTTCTGAAAACAGGCTTTTTGGGCTTCGTTGGAGGTTTCCTTACACCCCGGAAATACGGGAACGTTTTCTATTATGGCAAAAGGTACTTCAATATCTTCCTCTTCTTCTTCCACCACTGCTATATCTTCGGCCTTTAATACAGCCTCTTCCACTATGGTCTCCTGATTTGTTTCGGTGCTTTGAATCAGTGTTTCCTCTATTTCCGCCACATCCTCAACAATCTCTATAATTTCGGGGGCAGCTGGAGGGGGAGGGGGAGGCGGAACATTCAATGCTTCGGTAACCGGTACTTTTTCTTCCAGGTAATCCGTTACCGTTAACTGCTCTATGACGACATTTGACTTGGGATATGTTTTTAACTCCAAAGCCCTCCATACCACAAATAGTACTATGACGAGGCCAATTACAAAGAAAAGCCCGCTTTTTCTGTTTAAATCTGCCCTGGGATTTTTTTTTGGTTCCATGACACTGTATTTTAAATTTTAATTTATGAAGTATCTATTTCAATTCATATGATATAAATCAGGTTATAAAATCTACTTTCTTTAAATTGCGAATGAATGGAATTTTGATCTATCTGTCCAAAGTTTTTATCGATTGGTCTTACACTACAAATGCCCTTTTTGGATGGTTGGGGCAATTGTTAGGCGATCCCTATAATGCGGGGGTTATGGTATTTTGTTATACTGGAGTACAATGGGCCTTGCCGTATGTTCTTTATAAGCAGCAAGGGTATATTTTTTATATTTGTTTGAAGATTAAAATCCTGCCTTTACCGGTAAGCAGGGATGTAGTTTTATCCTATAGCATTTTGGATAATTGTTTGGTTTTATGTTAATCAATGTTAAATAAAGTTTAACTATTCTTAAAAATAAGTCATAAGAATTAGATTTGTTGACATCTTGTTAATGATTTTGCAATTGGTTGCTATTTCCAAAGATTATGAAAATAAAATACATTGCTTATACCTTATTGTTGGTTGTACTTGGGGCCTTGGTAACCTATCGTGTTTTGCGCAATAACAAAGAAGGCGGATCAGGAAGTGCGGCCAACACTGTTACGGTACCTATAGTTTCGGGTATGGTCCTACGCCCCCAGGTATTTAAAGATAATATTTCCCTTTCAGGTACTTTGGAGGCCAATGAGCAGATAGAGATACGGAGCGAGGTGTCCGGGGTCGTGGAAAGTATAAATTTTGAGGAAGGGGCCAAGGTTTCCCAAGGCCAGGTATTGTTCAGGGTGAACGATATCGAATTACAGGCACAATTGTCCAAAGTGCGTACCGCCCGGAAGCTGGCCGCAGAGAATGAAAGGCGGGCGAAACTTTTGTTGGAAAAGCAGGCCATCAGTCAGGAGGAATATGATATTGCAAGTGCCGATTTTCAATCGGCCAGTGCGGAATCGGAACTGATAGCCGCACAACTATCAAAAGCAACCATCCGCGCCCCATTTTCCGGAATTATAGGACTGCGTTCCATTTCTAAAGGGACCTATGTCAGTCCGGCCACTGTCGTAGCAAAATTGGTGGATACGGATCAGCTAAAGATTACTTTTTCGGTTCCCGAGAAGTACGCCGACCAGATCAGGGTCGGCACTTCCTTTACTTTCACAACGGCCGATTCCAAGGAGGAATACAGTGCTAAAATATATGCAATAGAACCGGAAGTGGAGGTGGCCACCAGAACCTTAAAAATGAGGGCAAGGGCCGAAAATCCTGAGGGCAAACTTTTCCCTGGGGCTTTTGCCAATGTAATATTGCCCCTGGAAACGGTCAATGATGCCCTAATGGTGCCCAGTGAGTCTTTGATTCCCGTTCAGAATGGTAAAAAAATCTTTATCGTCGAGAATGGCATGGCCAAGGAGATGGATGTGGAAATGGGCGCCCGTACCGGCAGCTCGGTACGGATCGTTTCCGGCTTAAAGGTCGGGGACACTGTATTGACCTATGGGGTTATGGCCTTAAAGGATGGTGCTCCGGTAAAGGTGTTATTAAAGGAAACTGAAACCCTTACTGTGGAACAATGAGTTTATCAACATTAAGCATTAAGCGTCCGGTACTTACCATCGTAATGAATTTGGCCTTGATTTTGTTCGGGATTATTGGCTTTACCTATTTGGGGGTTCGCGAGTTTCCTTCCATAGATCCCGCCCAAGTATCGGTGCGTACCAATTATTCCGGGGCCAATGCCGATATTATTGAATCGCAGATTACGGAACCTTTGGAGAAGGCCATTAATTCCATTGATGGTATTAGGAACATTACTTCGTCCAGTATTCAGGGATCCAGTTCCATAAGCATAGAGTTTAATCTCGATAAGAATCTGGAGGATGCGGCCAACGATGTCCGTGATAAGGTATCGCAGGCGGTAAGAAGTCTGCCGGATGATCTGGATGCCCCACCGGTGGTCTCAAAAGCCGATGCCGATGCGGACAGGATACTTTCTATGACCGTACAGAGCGATGGTAAAAATATTCTGGAACTTTCGGATTATGCCGAAAATGTAATATCCCAAAGAATTGAGACCATACCAGGGGTAAGTAGCGTTCAAATATGGGGACAGCGCCGCTATGCCATGCGCCTGTGGATAGATCCCTTTAAATTGGCGTCCTATGGTCTGACCGTGGCAGATGTGCGTAACGCATTGTTGGCGCAGAATGTGGAGCTGCCTTCGGGGAAATTAACAGGGGATAATACGGAAATAACGGTAAAGACCATTGGAAACTTGGATTCGGAGGAAGGGTTCAACAATATTATAATCAGGGCCGATGGTGAAAAATTGGTGCGCCTCAGTGATATTGGCAAGGCTTCTTTGGAAGGGGAGAACATGGAGACCAAAATGAGCGATTCCGGTCAGCCTATGGTCGCCATAGCCGTTGTTCCGCAACCGGGGACCAATTATCTTGAAATTGCGGACAGGTTCTATCTGGAATACGAAAAGCTGAAAAAGGATTTGCCGGAAGGGTTTAAATTGAACATTGTAATAGACGATACCGTATTTGTTAGAAAGGCCGTTACCGAGGTGGCGGAAACCTTGTTGATTTCGATTGTCCTGGTCATCTTGGTCATATATCTATTTTTTAGAAATTGGTCAATGGCCATGCGCCCGTTAATAGATATACCCGTATCATTGATAGCCACATTCTTTATTATGTGGCTGTTCGGGTTCTCCATTAATGTCCTAACCCTTTTGGCCATTGTTCTTGCCACGGGGCTTGTTGTGGATGACGGCATTGTGGTGACCGAAAATATTTATAGGAAGGTGGAGGCCGGAATGAGACCTATAGAGGCCGCTATTAAGGGTTCCAACGAGATTTTCTTTGCCGTAATATCCATATCCATTACCCTTGCCGCCGTTTTTCTTCCCGTTATATTCCTGGAGGGTTTTGTTGGGCGCTTGTTTAGGGAATTTGGTGTTGTCCTGGGTTCGGCGGTATTGGTATCCGCATTTGTCTCCCTTACCTTGACCCCTATGCTTAATGCATACTTAATTAAACCAGGGAAGCAGAGCCATTCCAAATTCTATAATTTCACGGAGCGCTATTTTGTTAAAATGAACGGGTCCTATGCAGATGCATTGGCTGCTTTTATGAAAAGGAAATGGCTGAGTTTTCCAATATTATTGGCATGTATTGGGCTAATTGTACTTTTTTATGGTCTGCTCCAAAAGGAAACGGCCCCTTATGACGATCGTAGTTTTGTTAGTTTGAGCGTTACGGCACCGGAAGGTTCCTCCTATGACTATATGGATCGTTTAATGAACGACATTACCAAGCTGATCAACGATTCTATTCCAGAAAAGAAGGTAAGTTTGGTACTCACTTCTCCAGGCTTTGGTACAACTTCCTCGGTGAATAGTGGGCGGGCCCATATTGCACTTGTAAAACCACATGAAAGGGAGCGGTCTCAAGCAGAAATTGCGGCGGATCTTGGGCGATGGACAAAATCTTATGTTGGCGGAAAATCCAATGTGTCTCAAAGGCCAACAATTGCGGTAAATCGTCGTGGGGGAGCCCCGATCCAGTATATTATACAGGCGCAGAATTTTGAAAAACTGAAGGAAAAAATCCCGGAATTCATGGCGGAGGCCGAAAAAAATGAAACCTTTTCCTTTACCGACGTCAACCTGAAATTTGATAAACCCGAACTTTATGTGACCATAAATAGGGAAAAAGCGGAAAGCTTGGGGGTATCCGTTTTGGATGTGGCCCAAACATTGCAATTATCCCTCAGCGGGCAACGGTTTGGGTATTTTTTAATGAACGGCAGGCAATATCAGGTTATTGGCCAATTCGATAAAAAGGACCGTAATGCGCCTTTGGACCTTACTTCCATTTTTGTAAAGAATAACGATGGTCTCTTGATTCAGTTGGACAATCTCGTTTCCACTTCGGAACATAGTAGTCCCCCCCAACTTTTTCACAACAATAGGTATACTTCGGCAACCGTATTCGCAAATCTAGCCCCCGGCAAGAGTTTAAGTGATGGGATAGAGGCCATGGAAGCGATTAGGGAAAAAGTACTTGATGAAAGTTTTACTACGGATCTAGGGGGGGAATCCAGGGATTTTGTGGAGAGCAGTTCCAATACATTGTTTGCTTTTGGCCTTGCCCTGATCCTTATTTTTCTGATTTTGGCGGCCCAATTTGAAAGTTTTATAGACCCAATAATCATAATTTTAACAGTACCCATGGCCGTGGCCGGGGCCATGTTTTCCCTATGGCTATTTGGGCAGACCTGGAATATTTTTAGTCAGATAGGCACCATAATGTTGATCGGTCTGGTAACCAAGAACGGTATTTTGATCGTGGAATTCGCCAACCAGCTCAGGGAGGAGGGAATGTCCAAAATTGAGGCTATTTTAAAAGCTTCGGAGTCCAGGTTAAGACCTATTCTTATGACCAGTCTCACCATAGCTTTGGGCGCTTTGCCCATAGCCTTGTCCTTGGGAGCGGCGTCTACCAGCCGTATAGGTATGGGGGTCGTAATTATTGGGGGGACCATGTTCTCCTTGGTACTGACTTTATTTGTTATTCCTGCACTGTATTTCTTGTGGTCCAGGGAGAAAAAACAACATCCTGAGTTTAAAGCCCTCGAATTAAAATGAGCAACTATAATTACGCTACCATACTTTTTATTTTCTTTTGTTTTGCCAGTCTAGGCAATGCGCAGCATATTCTTACGGTAGAGGAAGCCGTTCAAATTGCCCTGGAGAACAACTATCAGATAAAAATTGCGGCCAATGAGCTGCAAATTGATGAGACTGCCGTAAGTATGGGCAATGCCGGGATGCTCCCTCGGGTAGGGCTCAGTATAACCGATAACAATAGCATTCAGAATTTAAGCCAGACCCGATCGGATGGGAGCAATGTGGAAAGGGACAATGCCAAGAACAATAGTCTCAATTACGGAATTGCAATGGATTGGACCTTGTTTGACGGTTTAAGGATGTTTGCCGATTATGAGCAGCTAAAGGAAACCCAAAAATTGGGAGAGGCCCAATTAAAACAGGTTATCCTTAACAGGGTGGGAGAGGTCATGATTACCTATTTTGATCTTGTACAGCAGAAACAACAATTAACGGCTTTGGACAGCACCATTACTATTTCGGAACAAAGGGTAGATTTGGCGCATAACCGTTTTACCATTGGGAAAGCTTCAAAATTGGAAGTGTTGAACGCCCAGGTAGATCTAAATACGGATAAAACTTTGATGCAACGGCAAAAGGAGCTGTATGTTAATACCAAGGTACAATTGAACCAATATCTGGCACGCGATCTAAAGATCGATTTTGAGGTAGTGCCCGAAATTTTTGTAGACCCGGCACTACAACTTCCGGAATTGGAAACCCTAGTGGCCAAAGAAAATCCGACCCTTCAGGTGGAACAGATCAACAAAAAGATCAGTGAACTGGAATTGAAACAAACCAAGGCATTGCGCTACCCAACAATTTTTGCAAGTACAGGCTATAATTTTGGGCGTACCGAATCCAGTTTGGGCTTTACGACCAGTTCAAGTTCAAGGGGATGGAATTATGGATTTGGGGCGAGTCTAAATGTTTTTGACGGGTTCAATCAAAATAGAAATGAGAAAATAGCAAAGATTCAAATTGAAAATACGGAAGTGGTCATTGAGCAACGGACACAGGAGCTAATGTCCCTATTGAATACTACCTATCAAACTTACCTGACCAATATAAGCCTGATCGAATTGGAAGGAAAAAATGAGGCGATTGCACAGGAGAATATGGAGATTACGGTAGAAAAATATAGGATCGGCATTATCCCTACCATTGAATTTAGAACGGCCCAGTTAAATTATATCAATGCAAAGGTACGCCATAGCAATGCCAAATTTCAGGCAAAGTTATCGGAGATCATCCTAAAGCAGCTCGCCGGAAACCTGGTTTTGTGATCTCCGGTAATTGGGGGTATTGTTATTTATGTTATTTTTAATTGTAAATTCAGTTTAGCTTCTAAAAAAAATGTTTTTGCAATAGGCAATAAGAGTAGAAAAAGAAGTTTGGATTGCGGCCCATTGCATATTGCCAATGGCTTAGCCGTAATATAGTTTACATAGGAATTTTATTCCTTTCCAAAACCCGTAGGTATGTACTTTTAGTGCGGCTTTCCTAGAGGATGAAAAATAACAATCGCAAATAGATGAAACGTCGAAATTTTTTTAAGAATGCAGCTACGGCATCAATTGGGTTGGGACTAACCAAGTATCCATCATTGGAGAAGTCTGCAGAACCCTTTAAAAAAAGTATCCAGTTTTGTGTAACTGTGGAGGAAAACAGGCTTCAATTTTTTTCGGATGTCATTAAGGAGCCGCTAAAGATCGTTCATATAGCCGATACCCATCTCTATAGGGACGATGGGCGCGGAGTTCCATATCAGAAGTACAGCGGACGTATGGCCAAGGCCTATAACAAGACCAGGCACTTTAAAACAAATGAACCCACCCATCCGGAAGAAGCGTTTGGGGCCGCCTTGAATTTTGCCAAAGAGTCCCGGGCAGATTTGATAACCCTGATCGGGGACATTTTTAGCTTTCCTTCCGAAGCGGCCATTGAGTGGGTACGGGCCAAATTGCAGGAAGTGGATATCCCTTATATTTATGTTGCCGGCAATCATGATTGGCATTATGAGGGTATGGAGGGTACCTTGGAAGATTTGAGGGACAAGTGGATCAGGGAAAGATTGCTGCCGTTATATCAGGGCAAACATCCGTTAATGGCGGCGTATGATGTGAAAGGAATCCGTTTTTTGGCCATAGACAATTCTACCTATCAAATTAATAAGGAACAGTTGGCCTTTTTTAAAGAGCATGTCTCCAGCGGTATGCCTTTGGTGCTATTGGTGCATATACCTATGTACGCTCCCGGAAAATCCATTGGTTTTGGATGTGGAAATCCGGATTGGGGAGCTTCTTCCGATCGGAATTTTGAACTGGAAGGGCGTTTAAAGTGGCCCGAAGAGGGGCATTCCAAAACTACCTTCAATTTTCACAGGGCGGTGTTTTCCGCTCCCAATCTTATGGGGATCTTTTCAGGACATATCCATCGGTTCTCCATTGAATCGCTAAAGGGAAAACCACAGATAGTAACCGATGATAATGCCAGCGGCGGTTATTTGGATGTTGATTTTTTACCCATGGAACCCAAGGACAGATCCCTGATTTTTTAGGGGTACTTCGCGCAAAGGAAAATAACTATTGTGTTGGCAATAAAACCTTGCGAACACCTTATTTAACCAAGAAAACCGCAACATCCGGTTAAAGAATGTATGCGGTTTTTCTAAGTGGTGCCTCCAGGAATCGAACCAGGGACACATGGATTTTCAGTCCATTGCTCTACCAACTGAGCTAAGGCACCAAACGCTGTAAGCGGGTGCAAATATAAATTCAAATTTAGGATATACAAACAAAAATGAAAAAAAAGGTTTTTGTTTTTTTAGTTTTTTGATCTTTACCGTATGAACTTGATTGTAGACATGGGGAACACCCTCATAAAAATGGCAGTTTTCGATAATGGTAAAATTATTTCCTATCGAAAGATACCCAATGCGGATTTTGCAAAAAACGTGAAATCTATTTTTGCCGAGTATGTGCTTATTCAAAATGCCATTGTTTCCAATGTAGGGGGAATGGGCCATGAAGAAATAGCCGTGTTATGCGTTTTCTGTAAGGTTCATGTACTTGGTCACGCTTCCAAAGTCCCCTTTAAGAATTCCTATGCTACCCCCCAAACCTTGGGTGTGGACCGCATAGCCCTGGCAACGGCGGCCTTTTACCATAACCCCAAGGGGAATACCTTGGTCATAGATGCGGGCACCTGTGTTACCTATGATACCGTTAATGATTATGGGGAGTATTTGGGCGGGGCCATTTCACCGGGAATAGCCATGAGGTATAAGGCCATGCACCAACAAACATCCAAATTGCCGTTATTGAAAAAAAAGGGTGTTATGGATTTTATTGGGAACACCACCGAAACTAGTATGCACAGTGGGGTTGTCAACGGTATTTGCAATGAAATTGACGGGACAATTGATCAATATAGAAGCAGATTTGTGGATTTAACAGTTATTTTAACAGGAGGGGATGCTCAATTTTTGTCAAAACGATTAAAAAATACCATATTTGCGCATTCTAAATTTCTCCTGTTGGGGTTATATCATTTGTTAGAATACAACAAGCGCTAGATGATCAAAAATTTTATTATTGCAATTTTATGCTTTACCTCGGTAGGTATATATGCACAGAATAACACTGCTTCCCCTTATTCCTATTTTGGTGTTGGGGATTTAAGGGCTACCGGTACGGTGGAGAATCAAATGATGGGCGGGTTGAGTGTGTATATGGATAGTATTCACATCAACCTTAATAATCCCGCGGCCTATAGTAAGTTGGAGTATACCACCTATACCGCTGGACTATCCCGTAAAGAATACAGATTTGAAAGTAATGTTTCCAAGGAAAGTTCCTCCATTTCAAATTTGGATTACCTATCCTTGGGGGTTAACCTGGGCAAAGGCCTTGGTATGGGCTTCGGAATTATGCCCTATTCTTCCATAGGGTACAATTTTCAATCCGAAAGAACCACTGCCCAAGGATCGGTATCGGAATCGTTTAATGGGGAAGGTGGGTTGAACAGGGTCTATATCTCTGTTGGCTACCAACTTTTTAAAAACCTAAGTTTAGGGGTTACCGGTAATTTTAATTTCGGGAACCAGAATACCAATAGTTATCAGACCATTGAAAACGTACAGTTGGGTTCTTTCAATAGGATAGAGTCCCGGATTAAGGGTTTCGATTTTAATTTTGGGGCCAGTTTTACACCGACCATCACGGATAAACACACACTTTTTGCCAGCATTGCTGTCAATACCCAGGCCAATTTGGTTTCCGAAAATACTAGGACCATAGGGTCCTTTTCCACCAGTAATGGAAGGGATGTTGAAGTAACGGAAGTGGATTTGGAGGCACAGGGTCTGGCACGTACAGGGGTGCAGATACCCACTACCGCTACATTGGGAGTAGGCTATGGGCAGGATAGGAAATGGTTTGTAGGAGCCGAGTACAGTTTTCAGGAATTGAGTAATTTTGAGAACGAACTTACCCCCGCCAGCAACTTGGAGTATAAAAATGCACAGACCTTTAGACTTGGGGGCTATTACATTCCAGATTATACTTCCTTTACAAGTTATCTGAAAAGGGTTACCTATAGGGCCGGGGCCAAGGTTTCCAAGTCGGGTATAGTGGTAGATAATAAGGAGATTAATGATTTTGGCATAACTTTTGGAATGGGTTTACCGTTAGGTCGTAATCTTTCAAATATTAACCTCGGCTTTGAACTTGGAAAAAGGGGAACCAAATACGGGGATTTAGTGGAGGAAAGTTACTTCAAGGTTAATGTGGGCCTCTCTTTAAACGATAAATGGTTCATACCGAGAAAAATTAATTAAAAATTATTACTTTAACCACCTTAAAATAAACAGACAGATGAAAAAGAAACTCTACATCACAGCGATAGCCGCCATGGGATTTATGGGTTTAGGGCATTCCCAGGCCCAAAACCCGGAGTGTATGACCAATCTTTCCATTTACACCGAGCATGTGAAAGTAAAGAATTACGAGGCTGCTTATACCCCATGGAAAATGGTTTATGATAATTGTCCAACATTAAATTGGGCCAATATATTGTATGGTGAGCGGATTTTAAAGGATAGGATCGGGAAATCCAGCGGGGCGGACAAAACGGCCAATATCAATGCCTTGATCGAACTATATGATAATAGGGCGAAGTACTTTCCTGCAAAGACAAACGTTGCCGAGACTTTGATAGATAAGGTATTGTTGAAGTATGATGAGAAAATGATTGCCGATGAGGAAATCTACACTCAGTTGGACAAAGCCTTTACAGAGGATAAGGCCAATTTTAAGAACCCTAAGGCATTGTACTTATATTTCTCCAGTTTGGTAGATTTGAACAGTGCCGGCAAAAGGGATCTGGAGGAAGTATTTGAAAAATATGACAATGTCACTGAAAGGATAGAGGAAGAAAATGAAAAACTTACCGAGGTAATCACCAAACTCCTTCCTAAGGAAGATGCGGGTACTTTGACCTCCAAAGAAAAGCAACAATTGAGTTCTTATAATAGTTATTCCGAAAGCTATGGTAAAATAGCCGAGAGTATAGACAGTAAATTAGGGGCTTTGGCGAACTGTGAAAACTTGATTCCTTTGTACGAAAAGAATTTTGAATCTAAAAAAGGGGATATTACCTGGATAAAGAGAGCCGTTGGGAGAATGTACAGCAAGGAATGTACCGAAGATCCCATGTTTAAAAAATTATTTGAGGTACAATTGGCCATGGAGCCTTCTGCCAATGCTTATATGTACGCGGGTACCCTTAAGAACAATGCAGGGGATACCAATGGTGCCCTTGCGGATTTCAACAAAGCTTTGGAATTGGAAACGGATTCCAGAAAAAAATCCAATATCGCTTATAAGATTGCCCATAGCTATGTAAAGAAAAGCAAGTCTACTGCCAGAAGTTATGCACAAAAGGCCATAGATGCCAACCCTTCCAATGGTAAGGCCTATTTGTTGATAGCCAGTTTGTATGCGGGCAGCGCCAATGAGTGTGGCAGTACTCCTTTCGAGAAAAGGGCTATCTATTGGAAAGCTGCGGAATTGGCCAGACAGGCAGGCCGTGTGGATCCCGCTTTAAGTGGCAGGGCAGACCAGGCAGCCGCTAGTTACTCGGCCAAGGCACCGTCCAAAACAGATATATTTAATTCCGGTATGGCCGGTAAAACAGTAAGTTTTTCCTGTTGGGTAGGTGGTAGTGTAAAAGTGCCCAACCTATAAGATGAAAAAAAGCGGGGTATATAATTTAAAAAGCATTGCCATAGTATTTTCTATGGCAATGCTTTTTTATTCCTGTGCGGATAATTATAAAAGAGTTGGGGACGAGGCGATAAAAAAAATATTTCCTGGTGCCATAGCGGAGGATTTCACCTTAACCTATACGGAGACCGATGAACTTGAAGAAAATGAGGGTGTAGTTTCCTCCCATATCATTGCCGTACTAAAAGGTCCAATTTGCGATGATTATAATAACCTGGCCTTTCCCTATTATGTTTTCCCGGATGGACTCATGTTGGAGTTTTTTGATGAAAAGGGAGAAAAGAGTACGGTTACCGCAGATTACGGAATTATGTATTCAAGTACTAATTTAATAGATTTGCAAGGTAATGTGGTTATAAAATCCAGTGACGGTAAAAAATTGGAAGCGCCACAGTTATATTGGGATAGAACCAACGATTGGGTTTTTACCCAGCAGAAATTTAAATATACCAACCCAGAGGAAGGAACCATAATGGATGGCGAGGGAATGGACTTTAATAGGGATTTTAGTTTTTTCAATGCCAATAAGACCTATGGTTATATGAGTATAAAAGAGAAGAAGATAGAAGAATGATAAAGATTTTAAGATATACGGAATACCTGTATTTGGCAGTGGCCGTAGTGTCCGCATTTGAGATTTACGAACAGTGGAACATAGATAGGCAACGGGCCTATTTGTTTGTTTTCTTTGGAATTGTTTCCATAGGGATGTTCATTTTTAAAAAAACCTATAGAAAAAGGTTCGAAGAGCGTCAAAAAAACAATAAACAATAATCTTGGAGGCAGGTATTGTCATTATCATTGTTATTTCCTTGCTGTTTTCGGCTTTTTTCTCAGGAATGGAAATAGCATTTATTTCCGCGAACAAAATTCACATAGAAATTGAAAAAAAGCAGGAAGGCTTTATGCCCAAAGTGCTGACCCGCCTTACCAAAAGGCCTTCCAAGTTCATTGCTACCATGCTAATTGGAAACAATATAGCCTTGGTGGTCTACGGACTCTTTATGGGAGACCTGCTTATGGGCCTATTTGCCGGAATCGAGTCGGCCCCAGGGAGTTTTTTAAGTCTAATGCTTACCGATTTTAGCTTGGTGACCCAAACAATTATCTCCACTTTGATCATTCTCCTGACCGCGGAGTTCCTGCCCAAGGTATTATTTCAGATATATAGCAACAATATGCTTAGGTTATTGGCCGTACCGGCCTATGTTTTCTACGTATTGTTTTCTGTAGTATCGGATTTTGTTATATGGGTTTCCGATATAATTCTGAAGGTACTCTTTAAGACGGATGGGGATGAGGTGCAATTGGCCTTTAGTAAAATAGAATTGGGAGATTATATTACCGAGCAAATGGAGGCTGTGGAGAAGGAGGACGAGGTGGATTCGGAGATACAGATATTTCAGAATGCCTTGGAATTTTCCGGGGTAAAGGCCAGGGAAGTAATGGTGCCCAGAACTGAGATTGCGGCAGTAGAATTTCATGAGACCCCTAAAAACTTGGCAAAGCTTTTTACGGAAACGGGCTATTCCAAAATATTGGTGTTCAAGGATACCATAGACAATATAATTGGTTATGTACATTCCTACGAACTGTTTAAGAAACCCAAAACCATAAAAAGTATTCTTCTGCCGGTAGAGTTTGTTCCGGAAACAATGCTCATCAACGATATTTTGAATATTTTAACCAAAAAAAGGAAGAGTATTGCCGTAGTTTTGGACGAATATGGTGGCACCTCAGGGGTAATGACGGTAGAAGATATTGTAGAGGTGCTGTTCGGCGATATAGAGGATGAACACGATACCACCGACCTGTATGAGGATCGGATAAACGAAAACTCTTTTAAGTTTTCAGGTAGACTGGAAGTAGATTATATTAATGAGCAATATAAATTGGAGCTTCCCGAAAGCGATGAGTATGAAACTTTGGGAGGTTTGATCATTAACGAAACAGGAGAGATTCCGGAAAAGAATTCCGAGATCAGGATCGGCAATTTCCATTTTGTGGTGTTGGAGGTTTCCAGTAATAAAATAGACATGGTATCTTTGGTAGTACTTGACGATGAATAGGCATTTGAGGGATTTTTTTTAGTTTTTATTATTTCAAAAGAAAGTAGTAATTTCGCCTCCCGATAGTAATGGGATAAATTTAAACAGTTTACATAATGGCAATTTTAGAGAATATAAGGAAACGAACTACCGTTTTAATTTTGATCATTGGTCTGGCCTTGTTCGCATTCGTAATTTCAGGAGTGTTCAGCAGCAATGAATTGGGCGGCGGAAAGGTTGGTTCTTCCGTAGCGGAGATCAATGGTGACGAAATTTCCATAGATCAATTTAGAAGGAATGTGGAGGTATATTCCAGAATGGCCGGGCCTACCGCTTCTTCCATGCAATTGGTAAATCAGGTATGGGATAGGGAAGTAAGGAATACTATACTTGCCCAACAATTTGAGAAGTTGGGGATCAATATAGAACAGGATCAGATATTGAACTATATCAAGACTATTCCCAACTATGTCCAAAATCCTGAATTTCACAATGCCAGCGGTGTTTTCGATGAAAATAAGTTTAGGGAAGCCGTAGCCGATTGGAAAGCAAACAATCCAGGTCGTTACGCCCTATGGTTGCAGGATGAACAGGCCATTATTCAGAATGCAAAGGAGCAGACTTATTTTAACCTTATAAAGGCAGGTGTGGGTTCAACCCTTAAAGAAGGGGAATTGGAGTATAAGTTGGCCAATGATAAAGTGGATATTAAATACGTTCGCGTACCTTTTACCTCTATTCCGGATTCGTCCATAGCGGTTTCCAAGAAAGAGATAGGGACATATATTAATGATCACAAAAAAGAATATAAGCAAGATAGGGCCAGGGATGTGGAATTTGTGTATTTCGAGGAAAAGGCTTCTTTGGAAGATGAGAATGCCGTAAAGGAAGAAATTGCCCAACTTATGGAGGATCGTGTGGAGTACAATGCCCAAAAGGACGCAAACGATACTATAAAGGGCTTCAGGAATACAACTGATATGATGGCCTTTTTGGACAGAAATTCGGATCTGAAATACGACACTATTTATAAGGCAAAGAAAGATTTACCGGCTAAATTTGCGGATACGCTCATGTCCTTGGAAAAGGGAAGTATCTTTGGTACCTATAAGGACGGGGATTATTTTAAGGTATCCAAAATGATGGATAGAAAGGCCAATGGTACCGTAAAATCCAGTCATATCCTAATTTCTTATGAAGGGGCCCAACGTGCCAATCCAGAGGTTACCCGAACTAAGGAGGAAGCAGAGAAAAAGGCTAAGGAACTGTTGGTGGAGGCAAAGAAATCCGGGACCGTTTTTGCCGAATTGGCCCGGGATAATTCGGACGGACCTTCGGCACCCCAGGGTGGCGATCTTGGGTACAACCAAGAAGGGGTAATGGTAGGACCGTTCAACGATTTCACATTTGGTAACCCGGTTGGGGCCATAGGTTTGGTGGAGACCGATTTTGGGTTCCACATCGTTAAGATAGATGATAAGCAGGATATAGTTAGGATTGCCACTTTGGCCAGGGAAATAGAGCCTTCCGAAGAAACCATCAATACTTTGTTTACCGAGGCGACCAAATTTGAAATGGAAACTACCTCGGATAAAGATTTTGCGGAAGCTGCCAAAGAAAGTAATTTTGTGGTTAGACCGGTAAATAAAATTAAGGAAATGGATGAAAACCTGCCGGGACTTTCGGCCCAACGGGCCATTGTTCAATGGGCTTTTAACGAAGACACCAAATTGGGCGAGGTTAAAAGGTTCAACATAAACAACGGATATGCCGTGGTGAGGTTGACAGGGAAGTATGCAGAAGGACTTATGAGTGTGGAAGACGCATCTGCCTTGGTACTTCCAAAATTGAGGAAGGAAAAAAAGGCGGCACAGATCATGGAAGCCAATAAGGGTAAGACAATGGATGATTTCGCCAAGGATAACAATGTTACAGCTGCTACGGCTTCTGCCTTGACCATGAAATCCCCTATTATTCCTGGTGCCGGTTCCGAGCCTTTTGTAGTGGGTACCGCCTTTGCTATGGAGCAAGGGGCTACTTCCGGTCTAATTAAGGGCGATAGTGGTATATATATACTAACGGTCACCAAAAAGGAAGAAGCTGCGAAATTGGATAATTACAGTACCTATGCCAATAATTTACAGGCCAGTGCTGCAGGTAGGGTAAATTTCACCGTTTACAATGCCTTAAAGGAATCTTCCACTATTGAGGACAATAGGGCCACATTTTATTAATGGATCGTAAGTTCATCATAAAGCAATAAGCCTCCCGTTCGGGAGGCTTTATTGTTTTTGGCGTTTCAGTTTTATCCTTATGAACCTAATTTGACTACTTTATCATTCTGGAATAAGGAATAACGGTGTCATACCCTTTTTTTCCAAAGTAGTCCGGAGTGGTTTTGTTGCCTGTTGCCAGTATAAAATCCCCTCCCCAGGCCCCCAGACTTTTTATTGATCCCTTATAATCTGGAAACAACCGTTCTTTAACGGGGGGCATACCTAAGATATCGCCTATAATGGCCTCATGTTTTTCAATGAGTTTCTCAAATTGAGGGAGGCGTGTGCATGTCAATACTCTTTGGGTAATACTATTAATTTGGGATATGGCGGAAAAGTTGTTGAATTCCTTTTTGCGATATTGGGCAATACCTTCCCTACTGTCCTGTTTTTGGTTTAGATGTACAAAGTACAGGTTGTTTTTAAAGGAGGGGTTAAAGGCTACCGACTGTACAATAGGGCTGTTATTCTTCAATTGGTAGGTAATGGGCGAATTGCTTTGGGCACAGGCAATGTCGTACCCACTGCCCGAAAAGGCATTCCATAGTAGGGTATAGGCATCTATTTGGGCCCATTGGGCAATGTTGTTGATCAAGGTAGATGAAGATCCCAGACCCCATTCCCTTGGGAAGTTCAGTGCCGTTGTAATTTCATATCCTTGGGCAGCGGTTAAAAATCTTGGGTTCAGTTTTTGCGCTTCCGAGAGTATTTTTTTTAAGGTGTTGGAAATGGCCATTGTTTCTTCGGAAACCATATTATTGGAAACATGGCCCAACCCCTCCAATTCATAACTATTTTTAAACCAGGGCCTTCCTTTTTCATCCAAACTTTTCCATGTCAGCAACCTGTCCCGGGTCTCTTTTATAGATAACGATTGTCCATATAGCGTGGGTACCGCCAAACTTTGGGCACCATCCAAAACCAGATATTCCCCGGTAATCAATAGTTTTCCGTTGCTGTAGTATTGTTTTATCATCCTTTATTTCTCAACGCTTCAAAGGCTGCGATTACCGCACTATGTGTAACTGTATGTTTCTTAAAATAATCTGCCAAGTGTAGTTTTTCGTCTTTGGTTGCGCCCAATTGGTTCAATATATTCAATAAATGCATTTTCATATGTCCTTGTTGTATCCCCGTGGTAACCAAAGAGCGCACAGCACCAAAATTTTGGGCCAGGCCGGCTACGGCTACAATCTGCATTAGTTCTTTTGCGGTCGGATTTTGTAATATTTCAAGGGCTATCTTTACCAGTGGGTGCAAGGTGGTAAGGCCACCGACCGTACCTAGGGCCAGAGGGATCTCTATCCAAAATTTGAATATCCCGTTTTCTATGCTGGCGTGCGTAAGACTGGTATAACGTCCGTCTTTTGACGCATAGGCATGGGCCCCTGCTTCTATGGCCCTAAAATCGTTTCCTGTAGCCAAAACTACGGCATCGATCCCATTCATGATTCCCTTGTTATGGGTAACTGCCCTATAGGGTTCCACTTTGGCAATATTAACGGCACGCACTATTTTTTCGGCAAATTCCTCGGCTGTAATTCCGTGGTGGCCCTTCAGATCGGAAACAGGGCAACTTACCTCTGCCCTGACCATGCAATTGGGGATATAATTGGAAAGAATACTCATGACTATTTCAATATCCTTCTCCCTATCCGTAAATGGAGCGTATTGCAGGGCCTCCTCTTTTAGGCATTGGGCAAAGCCTTCCAAACAGGAGTTTATGAAATTGGCACCCATGGCATCCAAGGTTTCAAAAGTACAGTGCAATTGGAAATAGCCCTCCAAATCCAATGTTTTATCCCTCAATTCAATACTTTTGATTCCTCCGCCCCGTTTTTCCATGTTTTTAACAATGGGAGCAACACTATTGATCAATCTTGGCTTTACAAGGGTAAAAAAAGCAGCAAGTTTGTTTTTATCGCCCTGGTACATAAAATGTACCTGGCCCACTTTTTCCGTTCCCAGAACGCTGGTTTTAAAGCCGCCACGGGTCTGCCAAAATTTTGCCGCCTTACTTGCGGCAGCAACTACCGAGCTTTCCTCAATGGCCATTGGAATGGCATAAAGCTTGTTGTTTATAAGAAAGTTGGGAGCAATTCCCAGGGGAACATAAAAGTTGGTAAAGGTGTTTTCAATGAATTCATCATGTAAATTCTGCAATTTTTCATCCTCGTTCCAATACTGTTTTATAATGGTAATCGTTTCTTCCGGATGTTGGGTAAAATGATGGGCTATCCAGTTAATTTTGTCCTCTTTGGACAGTTTGGAAAATCCTTCTATAGGTGTGGTCATTAGGCT
>CBFGWQ010000008.1:0-45869 GCA_965652575.1 uncultured Arenibacter sp.
CACGCTCGTGTCCATAAATTAGTATTACTCCCCCTCCTTGGGAGGGGGTTGGGGGGGAGGTCTGTTAAGGAGATCTATTCCTCCTCAGTTGCCACTTTTAGGGTCTCTAAATAGGCCACCAGATCCACCAAATCCGTCTCCGGCATTATATGGGCCAAGCCTTCTGTCATTAAGGATTGTTCCAGGGCTTCCTGTTCTGTTATGTCCTGCAGTTCCAGGGTCTTTTGGGTGCCTCCCATCATCTTTATGGTTATTTCATCCTCTGTCCTGCTTAGGATGTATCCCGTATAGGTTTTGCCGTCCTTCATTTTAAAAGAGTATCCTTCATAGCCAAAATTGATTCCGGCACTGGGATAAATAATATTGGAGTATAAAAATTGCTTGGAAAGTTTATTGCCTATATCCGATAGTTCCGGTCCAAATTCAATTCCCGTACCTGCGGCCAAATGGCAGGAACTGCAATAGGTGCCGTAAACTTCTTTGCCGTGGGCGGCATTGCCATTTCGTTCTGCCAATTGGGCAATATCCAGCGTTCCATCTCCTTGAGCTGCAAGGAATTTAGGGGCGTTGGTCCTGATCTCATCGTTCCAACTGCCCATAAGCTTTAGCACGGCGGTGGTCTTGTAATCTCCCATCAATTTATCCTCCTTTAGCATTTGGTACAATTCTTCCTGTCCCGATCCTGTATTGCCCAATGTTTCTATCATTTTTCTGGTAAGTGCATGGCCCAATTCCTGGGAGCCGATGTTCTCCTTTAGCAGTGCAATGGCAGTGGGATTGGATATTCCACTTAGCCTTTCCAAAACTATAATCTTGGAGGCTTCCTGTTCTTGGGAATGAAGGAAGGTGTTGATCAGGCCAATCCCCTCGTTACTGAGCAAAATGTTGGCGGCTTCCTTGCCGATATCTGTATCGGCCCCGTTGGCCAGTACCCGAAGCAAGGCTTCGTTCTGATCCTTTAATTCCAGGTTTTTGATTACCATGATCCATTCCGGCGTGCCTTCAATTTTGGGAAGTACTTCTTTTACCATTCCAATATGTTTTGGGGAACTATACACAAATTCGGCATCCATTTGCCCAATGGCATATGCCTGGATTTGGTTTTTAAGGGGGTGGTTCCAGTTGAGCATGTCCAATAAGTAGTTGTCTTTTCCGGGATGATCTTTAAAATCGAGGGCCCTAAAATAGGAAGCCAATTGGGGAGACGGTATGGATTGTTCTTTAATAAGGGATACCAACATAGGGACCGATTCTTTGGCCCGGATACGCCAGACTATTTCTTTTCCGGCTTCACTTTGCCAGTTTTTGCCAACCTTGTCTTTCCATGTTTTAAAATAGAGTTCGGGGAATTTGTCGGCCCCTATTCCCAAGGCTTCCAAATACCATCTATCCCCAGCGGTATGTTGAACGGCCAAATTGGCCCATTGGCCCGCAGCCGCTTCGGTGCCAATAAATCTTAGGGCAATGGCCGCTTCCCTACGTACTTGGGGAGATTCATCGTTTGTTATAAGGGATACGTACTGCGCTAGTTCTTCGTTGCCTTTATAACGTGCCATACGGATGCCCTGCATTCTAAACTTAGGGTCTTTGTCCTTTAGTGCCATCTCTATATACTCCTTGCTTTTGGCCGGAATCTGTAATCCTAGCCAAAATGCACGGGCTTTGGCAATACCGCCTTTGGCGATTAATTCAGTTAAAAGGGGTTGCGCCGCTTTGCCCATGGAATGCAATTTTTGCCATGATTGATAAAATAGGTCCATATTTCCTGAAAGAATTCCTTCGGCCGCTCCATCTTCGGTCAATGGGTCAATAGCAACGGCCTTATAATCAGGGGCAGTGGACAATCGGTAAATTCTTCCCCTTGCAATGTCTTCCGCTTTGTGCCCACCAACCCCGCCATCATACCAATCGGAAATAAAGAGGGAGCCATCAGGGGCTGTGGTAACATCGTCCGGCCTAAACCATTTATCTTTACTTTTTACCAAATTTTCAATTTTTGCCGTATAGCCCGCTTTCAATTCATCCACCATATAGGCACGCACTACATTATGGCCGGGTTCGGCATGTATGGGCCGATTTTGGAATTTTTGCGGCAACATTTTATCCTCGTAGACCAGCATACCACATGGCGATCCCGATCCGGTCTGAAGCAAATTTGGGACAGTTCCGGGATCGTTTAAATGCCAATGCCTTTTGGGGATGTCGTTGTCCCATCCCGTTCTTCTTTCCCGCCAGTTGGCGCCTGTCAATAAATCCCTATACCCATAATTGCCATATTCCATAACATAGTTTATCCGCGTTCCCCTATTACCGTCATCATCATTGTCGGATTGCCATAAACCTCCGTAGGAGTCAATGGTAATTTCATAAGGGTTCCTGAAATTATGTCCCAGGACCTCTATGTTGCTGCCGTCCATATCCATTCTAAAGGCCATCCCTTCCCGATAAGGCTTGCCATTGGCCAATATTTCCTGCCCGCGCATGTCCAAAACGGCCTCTCCATCCTTATTCAATAATTGCTTTCCATTATTACCGAAGTTGAAATATAGTCGGCCATCCGGACCAAAGATAAAGGCATGGACCCCATGGTCGTGGTCTACGCCTTCTATGCCCTGGAATAGGACTTCTTTGGAATCAGGGAGATCGTCACCGTTATCGTCGGTAAAAACAAAAACCTTGGGACTTACGGAGATTATAACTTTGTTCCCCAATACCGCTATGCCCAAGGCGGCATTGATGTCCTCACCTTGGTAGAAAACCTTTGAAGTGTCCGCTTTGCCGTCACCATTGGTGTCTTCAAGTATTAGGATTCGATCCCCGCTATTATCATAGGTATTATCGGGATTGGCGAACAATCTGTAATTCCTGGCCTCACATACCCATATTCTGCCCTTGGCATCTATAGCCATATTGGTAGGGTTGGTAACCATTGGCTCCGAAGCAAATAGCCCAAGATTTAGTTCTTCTGCTACTTCCATGGAGGCCAGGGCGTTCTCGGGATTTCTTTTCTCCTGTTCTGAAAGCGATGAAAAATCGATTTCTGCCTCGGGTTTTTCCTTGCAAGAGGTAAGGCTCACCAGAACTATTGTAATTACTAAGATTTTGTTGGTAATTTGGTTTCGAAACATTTGAACGTTTTTTGGTTGTTGCTCCACAATTTACCAAAAAAACCGACTTAATTTAAAAATATTGGAATAGGCCATTGTGGAAATAATCCAATCTGTGGGTTGACCAAAAAATTACTTCATTCATATGGTTGTTTTTTTTTGATATTGGGAGGGGTCTAATCGAACTTGGGATCAAAATACTGAAAACAATGGAGGAAAAGCAGTATTTTAGTTAACAGGATAAATAGGGGGCAATGTTTCCATTATGTGTTTTTTGTTGGAACATAGGGGAAGGGTTCATTATTTCAATATTTATTTAACGTAAGTTCGATTTATATTTAATTGTTAATGAGCTATTTATGGTAATTTTGTCCGATCGAGGGGACAGTAGCAATTTTTTAATTTACAAGAAATCAATGTCTTGCAATTATTTTTATTTTGAACTCACGTTATTTAACAACAGGAGCTATTAACTTTTGAAATTTAAAGATGTGAAACGAACATTAATAAATTTTAAACATTTTATAACAAAAGATAATGTTTAAAATTTTTAGTGAGAGAACGGAGTGCCTGCCTACCGGCGAGGCAGGGTTGCACACGTTCTCAATATTATAATTAGCTTATTAATAATTAATTACTAAAATTTAAACGTGTGAAAAAATTATTCAGTCTTATTGTAATCGCTTTTTTTGGTTTAACGGTCTATGGCCAGGATAGTATGCTGTGTGTGGGACATTATTGGACCGAGGATGAGGCCAATATGGTTATGAAAAAATTTGCTTCCGAATGGAACGACCTGGAATCTTGGGAACAAAGGGCTTTAAGAATCAAAAAGGGCATTATAGAGGGCATGCAACTTGATAAAATGCCTAAAATAGCAGGTAATTTCAATCCCATTATTAGAAATACCAGGATTATGGACGGTTATATTGTGGAAAACATTGCTATTGAGAGTTTCCCGGGTTTTTATATTACAGGTAATCTGTACAGGCCTATGGAAGAAAAGGGAAAGTATGCGGCCGTTCTTAGTCCACATGGTCATATGAAGGATAAAAGGTATACGGACTATATTCAATGGCGCTGTGCGGCATTGGCCAGAATGGGCGCTGTAGTGTTTGCCTATGATATGGTGGGCTATGCAGAAAGTACCCAGGTAAATCACAAGATGCCGATAGCCTTGCTGTTGCAGACCTGGAACAGTAAACGGGTCTTGGAATATTTGCTGTCCCGGCCCGATGTGGATTCGGAACGTGTAGGAATGACGGGAGGCTCTGGAGGCGGTACACAGACCTTTGTTTTAGCGGCCATAGATGATAGGATAAAAGTAGCAGCACCCGTAGTACAGGTTTCCGCCCACTTTTTTGGAGGATGTGTCTGTGAAAGCGGAATGCCGATACACAAAAGTACCGACCATCAAACCAATAATGTGGAAATAGCGGCCCTTTGTGCCCCCAGGCCTTTGTTGTTGGTGTCCGATGGTTCCGACTGGACCAGAAATACGCCAAGAATAGAGTATCCGTACATACAAAAGGTATATGGGCTGTACAATGCCGAACACAAGGTGGAAAACGTGCATCTACCGGCGGAAAGGCATGATTACGGATATAATAAAAGAACGGCCCTTTACAATTTTTTTGACCATCATCTAGATCTGAACGCCGGGAAAATACCTTATGCAGAGGGTTATAAGGAAGATTTTGTTACTATTTTGCCCCCTGAAGACCTAATGGTCTTTGGCAAGGACAACCCTAGGCCCAAGAATGCCCTTCAGGGAGATGACACCGTTATGGCATATTTAAAAATATCAGGGAATTAAAGGATATGGAAATGCTTGAAATCGTAATTTTGGATGCCCGATGGTGCTATGCGCTACATACATAAAATATGCCCAACAGTGAAAGAACAATTAAGGGGGGTGCCTGTCGATGGTTAGGGTTAATTCTATCAATCATTATATTTGCAGGTTGTAAGGGGCATCAGAAAGAAAAAGTTGTAGTAGCTACTGCGGCCAATATGAAGTCTGCCATGGCGACTTTGACGAAGGCCTATACCCATAAAACGGGTGTGGAATTTGAATTGATCGTTGGTTCATCGGGCAAGCTAACGGCCCAGATTATGGAGGGTGCACCTTTTGATATTTTTATTGCCGCCAACATGAAATATCCCGAGGCGGTTTATACCGGTGGAAAGGCACAGAATGCTCCCAGAATCTATGCCAATGGAAAATTGGTACTTTGGTCCATGGTGGGGAATACCCCCGTTTCAATTGCCGCCTTGACCGATTCCGCTATAGGGCACATTGCTTTGGCAAATCCTAAAACTGCCCCATATGGTGTTGCGGCCAAAGAGGTTTTGCAGCATTATGGATTGATGGAAGTCTTGAAGCCTAAATTGGTCTTTGGGGAAAGTATCGGCCAGACAGATCAATTTATAATTTCCCAAGCTGCACAAATTGGTTTTACGGCCCTATCAACGGTATTATCCCCGGAAATGAAGGGAAAAGGGAGTTGGATCACAATAGATCCATCGCTCTATTCCAATATAAGTCAAGGGGTAGTGCTTATAAACCGGAATGAAGGTGCCAATCCGGATACCCAGGGCTTTTATGACTTTCTTTTTTCAAACGAGGCCAAGGAAATATTAAAAGAATATGGATATTTGGTAGATGAATAGTTTTCCGGGCCATATAATAGATATTAATACTAATGGGGCCATGTCCATTGTAGGTGTTCAGATGGATGGTGGGGAGAAATTGATGTCCGTCGTTATAGATACGCCCGAATCTGCCCCTTATTTGAAAATGGGGAATAAGGTAAATGTCCTGTTCAAGGAAATGGAGGTTGCGGTATCTACCCAAACAGAATTGGATATCAGTATAGAAAATAGGATTACTGGAAAAATTGTAAACATAGAAATGGGTGTTTTAATGGGTAGGCTAACTATGGAGACCAAATTAGGAGAGGTCATTGCCATAATAAGTAGTAAAAGTGTTGGGCAGATGGGGTTGAGCAAAGGGATGAATGTTGTGATTATGTTTAAATTGAACGAGATAATACTGGCACCATAATGGATTGGCAACCTTTAGCACTTACCTTTAAGCTTGCGGTGGTGACCACGGCAATATTGTTTGTGATCTCCATTCCCATTGCCAATTGGCTATCAAGTACCAAATCCAAATTAAGGCCTGTCCTGGAAACTTTGGTGAGTATGCCATTGGTCTTGCCGCCTACCGTACTGGGGTTTTATATGTTGGTAGCCTTTAGTCCGGAAAATGCCTTTGGAGGCTGGTTAAATGAATGGTTGGGGATAAGGCTTATATTTTCTTTTGGAGGTTTGGTCGTAGCTTCTATTGTTTATAGTCTGCCGTTTATGGTACAGCCCATTCAAGCAGGACTCTCCTCCCTGCCTCCTACATTAAAGGAAGCTTCCTATACCATGGGGAAATCAAAAATGAAGACATTGCTAAAAGTTTTACTGCCCAATATTAGGCCTTCCCTTCTTACGGGCATTGTACTTTCCTTTGCCCATACGGTTGGGGAGTTTGGCGTGGTGTTGATGATAGGGGGGAATATGCCGGGAAGGACCAAAGTGGCCTCAATTGCCATATATGATGAAGTGGAGGCCCTTAATTACACTGCGGCCAATACCTATTCCTTAATTTTGTTTTCCGTAACTTTTATAATCCTGTTACTGGTTTATCTTACTAATGGCGATTATTTTAAGCGCTTTGCCCAATGATAAGTTTAAACCTAAAAAAAACATTGAAATCCGCCGGAGGAAAGATGGTGCTGGATTTGCAATTAACTATTGAAAAAGGGCAGTTTGTTACCTTATTCGGGGAATCAGGTGCCGGAAAAACATCTACCTTAAGAATGCTCAGTGGTTTATTAAGGCCGGATAGCGGAATAATAAAAGTGGGTGAGACAATATGGTTTGACGGCGATAAAAATATTGATCTTAAACCCCAACAACGCAAGGTGGGATATGTATTTCAGGATTATGCCCTCTTTCCCAACATGAGCGTTCGTCAAAATTTGGAATACGCCCTTCGGAAAGGTCAGGATAAGGCTATAATAGGGGAGCTGTTGCAATTTGCCGAACTCAATGAATTGGAACAAAGAAAACCTGAAACCTTATCAGGAGGCCAAAAACAAAGGGTGGCATTGGCCAGGGCATTGGTCCAACGACCTGAAATTTTAATATTGGACGAACCTTTATCGGCATTGGATTTAAAGATGCGGATAAAGTTACAGGAATATCTTTTGCAGGTCCATAAGAGGTATAAATTAACTACCATATTGGTAAGTCATGATATTGGGGAAATTGTAAAATTATCGGACAACGTCTTTGAGCTTCAAAATGGTCGTGTAATCAAAAAAGGTGCTGCTACCGATTTTTTCGGACTAAACAAGACCAGTGCCAAGTTTAGGTTTTCAGGGGAAATATTGAAGATAGAGAGGGAAGATGTCCTGTACATAATTTCCGTGTTGATCGGCAACGATATTATAAAGGTAGTGGCAGATCGTACCGAGGCCCGCAATTTGAAGATCGGGGATCAGGTTTTGGTAGCCTCGAAAGCTTTTAATCCTATGATTCAAAAGATCTAGGCCCAAGAATTGTCCGCTATTAATGTATTATGTTCTAAAGGGTCAGCTCGGTAAACAAGCTCTCCAGATTCTTGTTCTTCCTGCTTAATTGTAATATTTTCAATTGGTTGTCATGGGCAAAGTCGAACACAACAGGTCGCATATCCTTGGAAGTGTCAAAGGCAATCTCATAGGTAAAACCGCCAATATTTTTAACCGTTATCGCATGGGGCAATTTATTTAGAAATGCTTCCTCCACCCTATAATCAAATTCGACCACTAAAATTTGGTCCTGCCCGTCCCTTAATTCCGAAAGTTTTTTATCTGCCACCAAGGTTCCCTTATTTATGACCAACACCCTGTCACAGACGGCTTCAACTTCTTTCATGACATGGGTGGACAGTAAAATGGTCTTTTCTTTTCCAATTTCCCGGATCAATTTTCGTATTTCCAACAGTTGATTGGGATCAAGTCCGGTTGTGGGTTCGTCAAGGATCAACACCTCCGGATCGTGGAGCAATGCGGCGGCCAACCCTACCCTTTGTCTATAGCCCTTGGAGAGTTGCCCTATTTTTTTGTTGGCCTCGGCCCCGAGGCCGGTTTGATCTATTACCGTATCGATCCTGTTTTTACTTACTTTATAGACATCCGCGTTAAATGCAAGATATTCCTTTACGTACATATCCAAATAGAGTGGATTGTGTTCGGGCAGGTATCCAATGCTTTTCTGAACGTTTTTTTTACTGTTTTTTACATCAAATGAATTAACCTCGGCCAAGCCCTCATCTGCGGTATGATAGGTGGTCAGTATTTTCATCATAGTGGATTTTCCGGCGCCATTGGGGCCTAAAAAGCCAACTATTTCCCCTTTCTCTATGGTAAAGGAAACCTTGTTCAATGCTTTTTGTTTTCCGAAAAACTTGGTGATGTTTTTAACTATGATGGACATGCGTTTACTTTTTCATCAAAAATAATGTAAATAAGTGAAATCTATTTTTAATCCCGTTAATTAGGTATAATTCCCTGATGTCCTATATCGAAATAGGTGGGGATTTGTTCGCTTGAATACCTCTTGGGCTTGTCCTGGGGTGGTCGATTTATTATTTGGATGGAATAAAAGGTCTTTGGTAGTGGCAATGTTGATAATTTGAAATTGTTCTTCGTAATTCGTAAAAATATACAGATTTAAAGGATTAATCGATATTATTTTTTGCTTTAGATTGAAATAAACAAAAAAATGTGGGCATAAGTGCCGAATTATAAATTTAATTATTAATTTAGCCGGAGTTTTACAAGAAAGATGACAAAGCAATATTTCTGGAACGGTTTTTATTTTTACTTCTTTTTTAAGGGAGGTATGGGACTGTTCTAGCATATTATGAAATATATATAGAAAAAAGTCCTGTGAAAACCAGGACTTTTTTTTTGGATATAACTTTCGAAAAGGGGGAAGGGTTACAAAAGGGATTAATGGTAAGTATTTGATAGGTAGGAAGATAATTTAAAAAGGGTGAAATTAAAAATTGCAATACAGGGTATAAAAGGTTCCAACCACCATCAAGTGGCCAAGGATTATTTTGGCGATGATGTTACATTTGTTGAATGTTCATCCTTCGATATTTTGGTAGATCACTTGATCAACAAAACAGCGGATAAGGGGGTAATGGCCATCGAAAATTCCATTGCCGGATCCATTATACCCAACTACGCCCTGGTCTTTCACAATAACCTTCATATTATTGGGGAACAGTATTTAAATATACATCATAACCTTATGGCCTTAAAGGGGCAGACCATTGATGATATCAAGGAGGTACGCTCCCATCCTATGGCCCTGCTTCAGTGCAATGAGTTTTTTAAAAATTACAGGCACATTAAACTTGTGGAAGATGTGGATACTGCCGAGACGGCAAAAAGAATTCAGGAAAATCGGTTAAAGGGAATTGCTGCCATTGCTCCAAAAGTGGCCGCCGAGATGTACGATTTGGAAATTTTACACTCGGAAATACAGACCATTAAGGATAATGCCACCAGGTTTATAATTGTCAAGACACAAAATAAGGCCTTGCCGGAGGAGGAGATCAATAAGGCATCGGTACGGTTCATTACGGATCACAAACGCGGAAGTCTTGCCGCTATTTTGAATGTGATGAGCGATTGCAACCTGAACCTGACCAAGATCCAATCCCTTCCGGTAATACAGACACCCTGGAAGTATTCCTTTTTTGTTGATGTAACTTTTGAAAAGTACAAGCATTTCTCAAAGGCCAAGGCCTTGTTGGAAATTATGTCCGAAGAGTTTAAAGTACTGGGAGAATATAAAAATGCCAGAATATTATGATTGCGGCAAATAGATTAAACACAGTTGAAGAGTACTACTTTTCTAAAAAACTAAGGGAAGTAAGGGGGTTAATGGCAGAAGGAAGGCCAATTATTAATATGGGTATCGGAAGTCCGGATCTGGAGCCGTCCATAGAGGTGCAGTGTGCGGTAAAAGAGGCTTTGGGCCATGATGGGGCACATCAATATCAGAGCTATCAGGGCCTGCCCGAGCTAAGGGAGGCGTTTTCGTCCTTCTATCAAAACAAATTTGGTGTAACGGTGAATCCCCAAAATGAAGTATTGCCATTGATGGGGTCCAAGGAAGGCATTATGCACATTAGTCTGGCCTTTTTGAACCCCGGGGATGAGGTGTTGATTCCCAATCCCGGATACCCAACGTATACTTCGGTAACCAATTTGGTAGGGGCGGTGCCGCGGTATTATGATTTGATAGGAAAAAATGGGTGGTTTCCCGATCTGGAAGAATTGAAGGGGCAGGACCTTTCAAAAGTGAAGTTGATGTGGACCAGCTATCCGCATATGCCGACCGGTGCTACGGCGAGTAGGGAACAATTGACAGATCTTGTAGCTTTTGCCCATGAAAACAATATTTTATTGGTCAATGACAATCCCTATAGTTTTGTACTGAACCAAGATCCGATCAGTATTTTGGAGATCGAGGGGGCCATGGACGTTGCTTTGGAATTAAATTCGTTGAGCAAGACCTTTAACATGGCAGGTTGGCGTGTTGGGATGGTGCTGGGGAACAGTGAACATATCAATGCTGTTTTAAAGGTGAAGAGCAATATGGATTCCGGGATGTTCTACGGTATCCAAAAAGGGGCCATAGCCGCTTTAAACTGTAGCGAATCATGGTACAGTGAATTAAATAGGGTGTATCATGGACGACGGGAATTGATGTTCGTATTGGCCGATAAGCTGCAATGTACATATGATAAAGATTCCGTGGGGATGTTCGTTTGGGCCAAATTGCCAAAAGGGGTTTCGTCTTCCGAAAAGTTCATTGACGAGGTGCTTTATGACAAGAATATTTTTATTACCCCCGGTACTATTTTTGGTTCCAATGGGGAGGGCTATATTCGTTTTTCCTTATGTGTCCCCGCAGAAAGGATACAGGAAGCGATCAACAGGTTTTAAAAAGTAAGCGTAGTAAGAATATAGAAAAGTGGAATGGAAAAAGATAAAGTTTGGGAGACTGGTTTTTTGTCTGTTTTCAAGCACTTTTCCCTGTTAACCAGATAAGATGAATGTATTTGTAATCGGTATCGGATTAATCGGTGGCTCCCTCGCCAAGGATATTAAGCGCAGTAGGCCGGAATCCAAAATTTATGGCATTGATGTCAATGAGGAACATTTGAATGAGGCACTGTCATTATCTTTGATCGATGGGAAGGCGGATTATGGCCAATTGAAGCAGGCCGATTTCGTAATAGTGGGTATTCCTGTGGATGTAATGGTACAGGAACTTCCCAAAATTTTGGATGCCATTGATGATGATGCCGTTGTTATGGATGTGGGATCTACAAAGTCCCTTATTTGCAAAGCGGTAGAAAATCATTCCAAGAGAAGAAATTTCTTGGCTTGCCACCCTATTGCGGGAACCGAGTTTTCAGGTCCCTCTGCGGCCATAGAAGGGTTGTTTATGGGAAAGGCCAATATTATTTGCGAAATAGAAAAAACGGCCTTTAAATTGCAGGAAAAAGCTTTGGAACTCTTTCAGCAATTGGGGATGCGGATACGGTATATGAATCCGGAGGCACATGATAAGCACATTGCCTACGTTTCGCATTTGTCACATATCAGTTCCTTTATGCTGGGAAAGACGGTGATTGAGAAAGAAAGGAATGAACGCGATATTTTTGACATGGCGGGAAGTGGTTTCGAAAGCACTGTGCGATTGGCAAAGAGTTCACCGGCCATGTGGACCCCTATTTTTAGGCAAAACAAGGAAAATGTGGTCGAAACCCTAGGGGAATATATACAAAATTTGAAGGAATTTAAAGCCATGTTGATAGCCGATGATTATGAAGGTATCTATAAGGAAATGAACAGTACAAATAAAATAAAGGAAATATTGAACGGAATACCACTTAACAAAAAATAGAGTATAGAAATGGAAAATTTAAAAGAAATGAGAACATGGTTGGACGATATGAAATTGGACCATCCGTTAGTAATTGCCGGGCCTTGTAGTGCGGAAACAGAGGAGCAGGTGCTTCGTATAGCCAATGAGTTAAAAGATACCGATGTAAATTACTATCGTGCCGGTATCTGGAAACCAAGGACACGTCCCGGAATGTTCGAGGGGGTAGGGGCTTTAGGTTTAAAGTGGTTACAAAAAGTAAAGGCGGAAACCGGTATGAAAACGTGTACCGAGGTAGCCAATGCTGCCCACGTAAAATTGGCATTGGAGCATGATATTGATCTATTGTGGGTCGGGGCAAGATCTACCGTGAGTCCGTTTATAATGCAGGAAATTGCGGATGCCCTGGCGGGAACCGACAAAATTGTATTGGTAAAGAACCCGGTAAATCCGGATTTGGCCTTATGGCTTGGAGGAATTGAAAGATTGTATACGGCCGGTGTTAAAAAATTAGGTGCCATACATAGGGGGTTCTCTACCTATGAAAAAACAAAATATAGGAATATTCCCGAATGGCAATTGGCGATCGAGTTTCAAAATAAATTTCCGGATATGCCTTTGATCAATGATCCATCGCACATCACAGGGAACAGGGAAATGATTTTTGATGTCTCGCAAACTGCCCTGGACCTTAATTTTGACGGTCTTATGATCGAGACACATTACGATCCCGATAACGCATGGAGCGATGCCGCACAACAGGTAACCCCTGCCAAATTGATCCAGATTATGAGGGATTTGAAAATTAGAAAAGAGTCCGATTCCGAGGCTGAGTACAATAGCAAACTTAGCAACCTAAGGGCGCAGATAGATGTTCTGGATAGCCAGTTGATAGAAATGCTTGGTAAAAGAATGAAGATTTCCGATGGGATAGGCCTCTTGAAGAAACAAAAGAATGTTGCCGTTCTGCAGTCCAATCGGTGGAACCAGATTTTGGGGGCCATGATACTGGAAGGGGAGGCAAAAGGGTTAAGCGAGGAATTTGTTTTAAAAATGTTCAAGGCCATTCACCAGGAATCCATAAATCACCAGGAGAAGATAATCAACGCATAAACTATTTTATTTGGTATGCCGTTAAAAAGGTCGTCTAAAAACTATTTGGGCGACCTTTTACATTTTGGTCTTTCTGGTTTTATTCCTTGTTCCACGCTCCCGCCAGTTTGCAACTGGTTGGGGTAACACAAAAGAATAATCATACGGTTATGGAAATTGATACCATTGGTTTTTTGGGTTAACCATCTATTGGCAAACCGGCGGCGACAAGGAATTTAATATATTGCCAGTAAACTTAAAACAATAAAAACATTAAATTACCTTTGTAATATAAAAAAGGAAAGTGATGGTAATGACAATAAAACAAGGTGCCACAAAAAAAAGCATTAGAAATATATTGGAAAATATAGCAAAAGGGTTACAGCCTAAAGGAGTTGATGTATATAAATATGTTGGTAAAATCAACTTAAAAAAAGATGCCCTGAACATACAAAGGGAACTTCGAAATGAATGGGAATAAGCTGTTTTTAGACACCAACATTATTCTCTATTTATTAAATGGGGACGAAACATTAGCTGAACTGTTAAACGGAAAACAATTGTTTATCTCTGTAATTACAGAATTGGAATTGTTAGCCTATAAAGGCATTACAAAAAAAGAGGAAAAAGTTATACGTGAGTTTGTGTCACAATGCAAGACTATAACAATAAACAACGAAGTAAAACAGGAAACTATAAGAATCAGAAAAACCTATAGCACCAAACTTCCGGACAGTATAATTATAGCCACAGCGTTGTATCTGGACTTACCGCTAATCACTTCTGATATTGAGTTTAAAAGGGTAGATGAACTTGTATTGATACATTACGAAAACTAAATCTCTACAAAATACCCCCCGCCCCGCCAGTTTGCAATTGTTGGCAACAAGAATAAAGTTAATTGTTTGTATAATTTAGTGTAACAAATCTCTTTTTGTACCATCTTTACCAAGTGAATAGTGAATGGGGCTGTTGGTTCCATGTTTCCCCAAATGATCAATATAAGTTTAATAAAAAGATTATGATAATGAAAAATGTTTTGGTAATTGGTTTTCTATGTCTGTCCTTAACAGGTTTCTCCCAGCGAATAGTGGATAAATCCGTTGGCGATTTTAACGAAGTAAAGGTATATGATCTTATTGAGGTCAACCTTATTAAATCTGATGAAAATAAGGTTTTGATAAAAGGGGACAATGTGGATGATATCCAGATCGTAAATAAAAACGGGATCCTTAAAATAAAAATGGAGCTGGATAAAAAGTTTCACGGGGAAAATACCTTCGTGGAGGTGTATTTTAAAAGTATAGATTTAATTGACGGGAATGAGGGTGCCAGAATTACGGTCAACGAAACCTTGAGCCAGGAAAAAATAGAACTGAAGACCCAGGAAGGGGCCAAAATAAAAGTAGGGCTGGATGTACACCAATTAATAGTGAGATGTGTTACCGGTGGTAATGTGGAGGTTTCCGGAAAGACTATAGATCAGGAGGTGGTTTTAAATACGGGAGGGGTTTTTGAAGGAAAACCGTTGCTTAGTGAGAAGGCCAGTGTTAAGATCACTGCCGCCGGAGAGGCGGCAATGTTCGCTTCTGAGGCAATAGATATTAATATCAAAGCCGGTGGGGATGTGTATGTATATGGGAATCCAAAAACGGTCAATAAGAATACATTTGCCGGAGGGCGGGTGAAAATTATGGATTAGCTAGTTTCCTTTTAAAATTCGACTAAAAAAAGAACCCGGCCATGTGCACCGGGTTCTTTTTTTTAGGTTTACGAAGATTACTTTTTAAATATGTATCGGGTAATAAAAATTCCTTGCCCATCGTCTTTGCCACTGTCACTTTCAACGGCACTGGTAACAAAGGCCAACTCCCATCCCTCGGCTGCCATGGCATTTAATTTTGATGAGATCAAAGCATCATTGGCGGCAATGTTCTGGAATCTGATTCCTCCTATATTATAAAAATTCAAAAGCTTTGTTTCTTCAAAATTTTTTACCCGAATATCACCTCGGTCAGATTTATTTCTGGTATTGTCCTCCTCTGTTTGTTCACTGGTGAACTCCTTGTAGTCCCTATCCTCTGTGGCACTAATGATCCGTGATCTTCCCAAACCGTTGGGAACTATCGATTCTACACTGGTGATGACCTTAAATTGTTGTGCGTTTGCGTCCAAAATGGCCGTAATAACCAAACAGGCCATGAGTATAAAGTTTTTCATTTATAGAGTTTTTTTATAATTTATATCTGTTTAACAACGATGAATTTTAAAAGCTATTGTCCGGTCAACGTTTAAATGACGGGTAGGGAATGATGGACCTTGAGTTGGGCCAAGGCGCAAAAAAAATGGGCATAGCCATAGCTACGTAAGGATTTTTGCAACGCAGGAGCGGCTCAAGAGACACATTAAATTACCTGTAGGTTTAGGCTTGACCGGACATTATTATAAAACTAAAGTTGTTTCTTTGTAAATAAATATGTCAGCACTCATTAATGGAAGGAACCGTATATAAATCTACTGGAAGTTGGTACAGCGTAAGAACCGGGGAAGGGGCTTTCTACGAATGCCGGATCAAAGGGAAATTTCGGCTCAAGGGAATTAAAAGTACCAATCCTGTCTCCGTTGGGGATATGGTGGTATTTGAGGTGGATGGGGACATTGAAAATTTACAGGGTATCATTACCGAAATTAAGGACAGGAAGAATTATATTATCAGAAAGTCGGTCAACCTATCCAAACAGACCCATATCATTGCCGCCAATCTGGATCAGGTGTTCTTGATCGTAACCTTGAACAATCCGCCCACCTTTACCAGTTTTATAGATCGGTTTTTGGTAACCTCCGAGGCCTACCACATTCCTGCTATTTTACTTTTTAATAAGATAGACACCTATAACGAAGAGGAACTGGATGAGATTAAATATTTGGCAAATCTGTACAGGGAAATCGGATATGCCTGTATCGGGATTTCTGCCAAAACCGGTAAAAATGTAGATAGGGTTAAGGAATTGATGCTCGGAAAGACCAGTATGTTCTCCGGACACTCCGGTGTGGGGAAGTCTACCTTGGTCAATGCCATTGAACCCCAATTGGAGCTGAAAACCAAAAAAATATCCTCCCAACATATGCAGGGGCAGCACACTACCACTTTTGCGGAAATGTTCGATTTGGAATGTGGGGCAAGGATTATAGATACCCCTGGAATCAAAGGATTTGGAATCGTGGATATGGAGAAGGAGGAAATAGGGGACTATTTTCCTGAATTTTTTAAGTTGAAGGGAGAGTGCAAGTTTAATAATTGCCTGCATTTGGACGAACCCCATTGTGCAGTAAAGAAGGCATTGGAGGATAACGAAGTGGCTTGGAGCAGGTATAAAAGTTATGTACAGATGTTGAACGGGGAACAAGAAAACTATAGAACGGATATTTACGGGGAAAAGTAATGCGTGCAATTATACAAAGGGTAAGTTCGGCGAGTGTATCCGTGGACGGGGAAGTAATTTCAAAAATTTCCAACGGACTACTTATATTTTTGGGAATAGAGGATGCGGATACGGGAGATGATATTAAGTGGCTTACCAATAAAATCGTAAATCTCAGGATTTTTAACGATGGGGAGGGAGTCATGAATTTATCCCTGCTACAGGAGGAAGGGGAGGCCCTGGTAATTAGTCAGTTTACGTTACATGCATCCACAAAAAAAGGAAATAGGCCCAGTTATATAAAAGCGGCAAAGTCGGATATTGCGATTCCCCTGTATGAAAGTTTTGTGGCCCAATTGGAAAAAGATCTTGGCAAAAAAGTGGGAACAGGTATTTTTGGAGCGGACATGAAAGTGGCACTGCTCAACGATGGACCGGTAACCATTCAAATAGATACAAAAAATAGGGAATAATGAACATAGAAAACGCACAGGAAGCCGTAGACGAATGGATCAAGAACCATGGGGTACGCTATTTTAACGAACTTACCAATATGGCCCAACTTACGGAGGAGGTAGGGGAGGTAGCCAGAATTATAGCAAGGCGGTATGGGGAGCAAAGCGAAAAGGAGTCGGACAAGGATAAGGATCTAGGGGAAGAACTGGCAGATGTACTTTTCGTAGTACTGTGCCTGGCCAATCAGACAGGAATAAACTTACAGGAGTCTTTTGATAAAAAATTAAACCTTAAGGCCAAACGCGATCATAATCGCCACCACACTAATAAAAAGCTGAAATAGTGTTATATTTGTAGCTTGTTTTTGTTTCTTCGTTCCGAAACGAGAAACAATATAAATACGTCTTAAAAATTCTATAGAAGTTGAAGTTACATTTATCCGCCCCTTCAGAAACCCTTATTAAATCAGAAATAAAAATTACGGGATCAAAAAGTGAATCCAACAGGTTGTTATTGCTACAAGCCCTATTTCCCTCCATAAAAATAGATAATCTTTCCAATTCCGATGATGCGGAAGTTATGCAAAAGGGGCTAAAGATCGGCAAAGGTGTTGTGGATATACATCATGCCGGTACGGCCATGCGTTTTTTAACCGCTTATTTTGCGTCACAGGAAAATAAAGAAGTTACGCTCACAGGGTCCAAAAGAATGACGGAAAGGCCCATTAAAGTATTGGTAGAGGCGTTGCGTGGTCTGGGTGCTGAAATAAGTTACCTAAAGGAAGAAGGATATCCGCCTATTGCCATAAAGGGCAAAAAGTTGACAAAGCATAAAGTTGGTTTGCCTGCGGATATCAGTAGTCAATATATTTCGGCCCTGCTTCTGATAGCACCAAGTCTGGAAAATGGAATCGAGTTGGAACTGGTTGGTAAAATTACATCGGTACCCTATATAAAAATGACCTTGGGCCTACTTTCCCAAATTGGGGTAACAGGTTCTTTTCAAGGAAATACGATTAGGGTATTGCCAAAAACTACTGTAGAACCCAACACCCAGGTAGTGGAATCGGATTGGAGTTCCGCCTCCTATTTTTATAGTATAGCGGCCCTTTGTGATATAGGTACGGAAATATCTTTGACCGCATATAATAAGAACAGCCTTCAGGGAGATAGCGTACTCCAGGAAATTTACCGGAATTTTGGAGTGGAAACCAGTTTTCTGGGCCATGGGGTTATTCTGAAAAAAATGGCAGCTCCCAGCAATACCACTTTCAGCATGGATCTGGCAAATGCACCGGATATAGCACAGACCATTGCCGTAACCTGTTTGGGTCTGGGCGTAGGTTGCCATATCACGGGCCTTCACACCCTTAAGATTAAAGAGACCGATAGGCTGGAGGCATTAAGGACGGAACTGACCAAGTTGGGTGCATCCATATCCGTAACCAATAACAGCTTGACGCTGGAACCTTCCCGGGAAATTAAAAAGGAAATTGCCATAGATACCTATAATGATCACAGAATGGCCATGGCCTTTGCTCCCTTGGCACTAAAAATTCCTTTGTACGTCAATGATGCGGAAGTGGTGTCCAAATCATACCCGGACTTTTGGGAGGATCTGAAAAATCTCAATTTCAAGGTCCGAACAGTTTGATTTTTATTTATATAGGGATTTACTTGACATCGCCCCCTGCATAGTCGTATATTTGCAGCCGCAAAACATGAATCTAAAATTTAAGGAATAAACTAAATGAAATTATCGCACTTCAATTTTGAACTTCCAAATGAATTATTGGCAGAGTATCCGGCAGAGAATAGGGATGAGTCCAAACTAATGGTAATCCATAGGGATACAGGTAAAATAGAGCATAGAATGTTCAAGGATCTAATTGATTATTTTGATGAGGGCGATGTTATGGTGCTGAACAACACCAAAGTTTTTCCTGCAAGATTATATGGTAATAAGGAAAAGACCGGTGCTAGGATAGAGGTTTTTTTATTACGTGAATTAAATGAGGAACAACGTCTTTGGGATGTGTTGGTAGATCCGGCACGTAAAATTAGAATAGGGAACAAGCTTTATTTTGGCGATGATGAAACCCTTGTGGCCGAGGTGATAGACAATACCACTTCAAGGGGAAGGACATTGAGGTTCCTATATGATGGTTCCTATGCCGATTTTAGAAGAAAATTAAAGGAACTCGGAGAAACCCCTTTGCCCAAATACATTAAGCGAAAGGTAGAGGCCGAGGACGAAAAAAGATATCAGACCATTTATGCCAAGCATGAAGGTGCCGTTGCGGCACCCACCGCTGGGTTGCATTTTTCCAAACATTTGTTGAAAAGATTGGAAATAAAGGGAATCGATTTTGCCGAGGTTACCCTACATGTAGGTCTGGGAACTTTTAATCCCGTGGAAGTAGAGGACCTTTCCAAACACAAGATGGACAGTGAGGAATTGATCATAGATGAAAGGGCAACGGAAATTGTCAATGCCGCTAAAGCTAAGAAACGTCGTATTTGTGCAGTAGGGACCACCGCAATGAGGGCTTTGGAAAGTGCGGTTTCTTCGCAACAGACCTTGAATACCTTTGATGGTTGGACGAACAAGTTTGTTTTTCCTCCATACGATTTTAGTATTGCCAATGCTATGGTGACCAATTTTCACTTGCCAAAATCAACCCTCTTAATGATGGTTTCGGCTTTTATGGGACACGATCTGATGAAAAAGGCATATAAGGAAGCTATTTTGGAAGGATATAAATTTTATTCCTACGGGGATGCCATGTTGATTTTATAAACATTGGATTAATATTGGAATCCCGTCAATATTGCAGATAAATGCGGATTGACGGGATTTTTTTATAGAACTCATCTTGACTTTTTGTTTTCCACTGAAAAGTGATGATTTTGCAAGTAATAGGAAAAGTCGAGAAGAGCTCTAAAATAATTTATCTTTAGGAAGTGGAAGTTGCAAAAAATAAAAGGGATATAAGGGCATTTACCAAAGATCAACTCAGGTCGTTCTTTGAGTCCCAAGGAGACAAGGCTTTTAGGGGCAATCAGGTCTATGAATGGCTGTGGCAAAAATCGGCCCATACCTTTGGGGATATGACCAATATTTCCAAAGAAACCAGACAGATGTTGGAGGATAATTTTGTGATCAACCACATAAAGGTAGATCAAATGCAGCGCAGTAGTGACGGTACCATTAAAAATGCCGTCCGCCTACACGATGATCTTATAGTGGAATCCGTTTTAATTCCAACCAAAACAAGGACTACCGCCTGTGTATCCAGTCAGGTGGGCTGTAGTCTGGACTGTAAATTTTGTGCTACTGCCCGGCTTAAGCGGATGAGAAATCTTAATCCGGACGAGATTTATGACCAAGTGGTGGCCATAGACAATGAGAGCAGGTTGTATTTTGACCGACCACTGAGCAATATTGTGTTTATGGGAATGGGAGAGCCGTTGATGAATTATAACAATGTGCTTAAGGCTATTGACAAGATAACTTCTCCCGAAGGATTGGGGATGTCCCCCAAGCGTATTACCGTATCTACTTCTGGGGTGCCCAAAATGATCCGTAAAATGGCAGACGGGGAGGTGAAATTTAAATTGGCGGTTTCCCTGCATTCTGCCATAGAGGAGATAAGGACTTCCATAATGCCCTTTAATGCGACCTTTACCTTGGCCGACCTAAGGGAATCACTTGAATATTGGTTCCAAAAAACAAAGAGTAGGATTACCTATGAATATGTGGTCTGGGAAGGTATCAATGATACCCGAAGGGATGTAGATGCTTTGGTGGATTTCTGTAGGTTTGCCCCCTCCAAGGTGAACCTTATCGAGTACAATCCAATAGACGATGGGGAATTTAAGCAAGCGAATAATGCCGCCCTTGAAATGTACGTAACTACACTGGAAAAAAATGGTATAACGGTAACGGTAAGGCGTTCCAGGGGAAAGGATATTGATGCGGCCTGCGGGCAGTTGGCCAATAAGTCCTAGAAAAATCGGATCGGGGGAAAGTAACTTTATTTTTTGCCGATTTCCTTTATAAACTCGTCGAAATCTATAAATTGGGGTTACATAACCATCGTTGGCCGCTAATTACTATCTTTTTTTACCTAATTTTACGGAACTGAACAAACAGTCCAAAATAGCCCAAAATATCCCTTGAAAATTGTATCCCAAATAAAGGAACCGATCAATCAGGAAATGGAACTTTTTGAAAAAAAGTTTTATGAATCCATGTCTTCCAAGGTTGCCTTGTTAAATAGGATTACTTACTATATCGTTAACCGAAAGGGGAAGCAGATGCGTCCAATGTTCGTCTTTCTTACGGCCAAATTGTTGAATAACGGAGAGGTAAACGAAAGGACATACAGGGGGGCATCGGTCATAGAGCTTATACATACGGCCACCCTGGTCCATGACGATGTGGTGGACGACAGCAATAAACGCCGCGGCTTCTTCTCGGTAAATGCCCTTTGGAAAAATAAGATTGCCGTTTTGGTGGGGGACTACCTACTTTCAAAAGGACTTCTGTTGTCCATAGACCATGGGGATTTTGATCTTCTCAGAATTATTTCCGTGGCCGTGCGGGAAATGAGCGAGGGGGAATTACTGCAGATTGAGAAGGCGAGACGCTTGGACATTACCGAGGAGGTGTATTACGACATTATACGGCAGAAGACGGCAACCCTGATCGCAGCTTGTTGTAGTTTGGGGGCCTGTTCCGTAAAGCCGGATTCCCTGGATGTGGAAACCTTTAGGAAGTTTGGGGAGTTGATCGGTATGGCCTTTCAAATAAAGGATGATCTGTTCGATTACGGGGAAGAAAGAATCGGCAAGCCTACGGGAATAGATATTAAGGAACAAAAAATGACCTTGCCGTTGATATACGTACTTAACAAATGTTCCAAGGCCGAAAAAAAATGGTTGATCAATTCCATAAAGAACCACAACAAGGATAAAAAGCGGGTCAAGGAAGTCATCGGCTTTGTAAAAATGAACGGTGGACTTGAATATGCCGTGGAAAAGATGTTGGCGTACAAGCAAGAGGCATTGGCCTTATTGGATACCTATCCGGATTCGGAATATAAAAGTTCACTTGAACTCATGGTGAACTATGTGGTAGATCGAAAGAAGTAAATTTTACCATTGTAAATCAAATAGTTACAACTTATTCTAAATTTCTTCAATACTGTAGGCAACTATTTTGTAATTGAAGTCGTCTACCTTTATAACAAACAAATTTTAAGGATTTGAAAATTATTTCTTTTTACAATAACGAGAAGTTACTGCTTAAGAAGGCCAAATCTGGTAGTTTGGAGGCTCAAAAGTGGTTGTACGATAGGTATGCCCCTAAGATGTTGAGCGTTTGTAGACAATATATTAAAGATCTTCAATTTGCCGAGGATGTAATGGTAGTTGGCTTTGTAAAGGTCTATAAATATTTGGACACTTTTAAGAATGAGGGAAGTTTTGAGGGATGGGTCAGAAAAATTATGGTGAGGGAATCCATTACCTTTTTGAGGAAAAGCCAGCCTGTAATTTATGATGATGAAGTATATGAGCGGAATTCCGACAGTCAAATTTCGGTGGCCTCTGATATGGATCTGGAGCAAATCCAATTTTTGATCGATGCCTTGCCCGAAGGTTATAGAATGGTATTTGTTTTATACGCAGTTGAAGGATATAGCCATAGGGAAATAGCGGATATGTTGGAAGTATCGGAAAATACCTCCAAATCCCAGTTGTTCAAGGCACGCAAAATGTTACAGGAAAAGTTAAGTGATTTGGGGATAAAAAGAAAGGCGAAGCTGAGCAATACATAGAAATCTCGTTTAATATTAAAAAATAGTAATATGGCACCAGTAAAATTTGAGGAGCATATTAAGGACAAATTGGATAAAAGGGAGATTAATCCTTCAGATAGGGCCTGGGCAGAAATATCGGCCCAATCGGATCCTGATAAGGGAGGAATGAAAAAGAGATATTACCGGATCGGCATAGCGGCCAGTATAATAGGATTGTTGATTCTATCCATGACCTACTTTAATGCTAATCCGGAATTGGATAAGGAAAGGTATAGGACCGTAACAGCTCCTAGTCCGGTGGCCAAGGAAAATCATAGGGAGTTTCCGAATGAAAATACGGTAAAACCCCAAGAGTACATTATTTCAAACAAGGTAGCTTCCGAAATAGTTGAGAAGGAAACGGATATAAAAGCAACTAAAATAGTCAGGGATAAAGCAGGATCGGAATTTACGGACGACAACAAAATTCCTGATGTAGCTGCTGTTAATGATTCTACTGATCTAAAAGGGAAGGAAAAAGGATTAATAGAGGCCAATAGCCTTATCAAAGCTAAAATAGAGGAGGTGGTTGCAAGCGTTAAGCTAATGGAGAAAAATAATCTCTCCGTGACCGATGCCGAAGTAGATTCGCTCCTGCTACAAGCCCAAAAAGAATTGTTTTCGGAAAAGGCCTTTAGGAACAACCATCGTGTAGACGCCATGGCATTACTGGCCGATGTTGAAGGGGAATTGGACCAAACTTTTCGGGAACAAATATTCGAAATGCTAAAAGAGGGGTACGTTAAGGTTAAGACAGCGGTTGCCTCAAGAAATAATTAAAAAATTCATCAATCATTAATCATTTCCCATAGCCCCGCTCCTTTTGGAGTGTTGGGGCAGGGATATCCAAATCAAAATTTATTATGAGAATATTGGCGTGTTACCTAGTAGTAGTGATAGTTTGTTTTTGTGCTAAGAATTTACGGGCACAGGATATGGACATAAAGAATTATAAGATCGAACAGCTGGAAAAGAAAAAGAAAGCAATAGAGGATATGGAAAGGGAGGCGTTAAAATCTGAGGTAGAGCAGATTAATAAAAGAATGGATAATGGGGATCTAAATAAAGAGGAAGCGGATATCCTGAAAAGAAAGGCTGCGGAAAACCGGGCAAGAAACATAGAAAATAAGTTGGTAATTATAGAGAATTATATCGATTTGTTGAAACGCAATGGAGAATTGGATTTAAATATGGATTTGGAGAGGATTGAAATAGGATTTGGAGCCGGAGAAAAGGGAGGCGACAAAATTTTTGGAATTATGGTCAATTCAGGAAATCAGCACAAATTGAAATACGATCAGCGTACTTCTTCCAACCTCATTATGGCGGTTGGTTTGAACAATGCAATAATAGATGGCGAATCTTTTCAAGATACTCCGTACAAAGTTGGGGGAAGCCGATTTTTTGAATTGGGTTACGCATGGCAAACGAGGGTATTTGAAAACACTAATTTTGTGAGGCTCAATTACGGAGTTTCCTTTCAGTTCAATGGGCTAAAACCAAAGAATAATAAATACTTTGTTGTCAACGGCGACCAAACTGAATTGGAAGAATTTGACTATGATTTGGATAAATCAAAATTCAGGATGGATAATTTGGTCTTTCCGGTTCATTTGGAGTTTGGTCCCTCAAAGGTAAAGAAGACCGACAAGACCATACGCTATTCGGTTCATAAACAATTTAGGCTAGGCTTGGGAGGATATGCCGGATTTAATATTGGTAGCCGACAAAAATTGAAATATGACAGGGATGGGGATAGCGTAAAGGATAAACTTAAAAGAGATTACAATACCAATGATTTTGTCTATGGGTTAAGTGCCTATACCGGAGTTGGAGAGGCTTTGTTGTATGTGAAGTACGATTTGAATCCTATATTTAACAATGCTATTGTTGACCAGCATAATATTTCTTTGGGATTACGTTTCGATTTAAAATAATGAACATGCTACTGGGGTCAATGGCCCATATGTGATACTGTTGATATACCGCGTTCCATTTCTTCCGTAAATTCATCCTTATAATAGGTTCTTTTGCAATGGGAGCAGCTAATGGTAGTATGGGTACCCACTCTAAAGAGGGAAATCCAGAATAGGTGAAAATAGGTGGTACCGGTTACCGCTGTTAGGGTTCCCTTGTTTTCACAATAGGGACATACCACATTTTGAAGCAATTTTGAAGTGGTCTTTCCCGGTTTGGTGCCCAGAAATAATATCATTTTCTATAGGTTTGTACTTCTAATTGAAAATTGCAATTTAGCCAATATTTATTGGATAAGGATGGTTTTTCCTTTTTTCAACAGGCCTTAAAGTACTATCTTTAACCTGCTAAAAAATCTAAGGATTGATCTCAAAAACCACTATAGACAAAGTATATGAGACTGCCCGTTTGGAGGAGGTGATAGGGGATTTTGTACAATTGAAAAAATCCGGGGCCAATTTTAAGGGACTGAGTCCCTTTACCGATGAGCGCAGTCCCAGTTTCATGGTTTCCCCTGTAAAACAGATATGGAAGGATTTTAGTAGCGGCAAAGGGGGGAACGTGGTGGCATTTTTGATGGAACACGAACACTTTTCCTATCCGGAAGCCATTAAATATTTGGCCAGAAAGTACAATATAGAAATTGAGGAAACGGAACTCGGCAACGAACAAAAGGAACAGGCCAATGAACGGGAGAGTATGTATCTGGTTTCCGAATTTGCCCAAAAATATTTCTCCGAAGTTTTATGGGAAAGGGAGCAGGGCAAGGCCATTGGTCTAAGTTATTTTAAGGAACGCGGATTTACGGACGATACTATCAAGAAGTTCGCTCTGGGCTATTGCCTGGATCAATGGGACGGTTTTACCAAAGCCGCCCTGGACAAGGGGTATCAATTAAATTATTTGGAGAAAACCGGTCTTACCATTGTCAAGGAGGATACGGCAACAGGGGACAATAAAAGGACTTTTGATCGTTTTAAGGGCCGTGTTATGTTTCCCATACACAGTATGAGTGGTCGGGTACTGGGTTTTGGAGGTAGGATATTGACGAACGATAAAAAAGCGGCCAAATATTTAAACTCCCCGGAAAGCGATATTTACCACAAGAGCAAGGTGCTTTACGGTATTTATTTTGCAAAACAGGCTATTGCCAAGGAAGACAATTGTTACTTGGTAGAAGGCTATACGGATGTTATCCAGATGTACCAATGCGGTATTCACAATGTAGTTTCCTCCAGTGGTACGGCCCTGACCCCGGATCAGATCAGATTGATCAACAGGCTCACCAAGAATATAACGGTTTTGTTCGATGGGGATGCGGCAGGATTACGGGCATCCCTTAGGGGGATAGACCTAATTTTGGAACAGGGGATGAACGTAAAGGTATGTTCCTTTCCGGAAGGAGAGGATCCGGATAGTTTTTCCAAAAACAATGATTATGGGGAGGTGGTGCTCTACCTACAGGAGAATTCCAAGGACTTTATTCAGTTCAAAGCTTCCTTGCTGGTACAGGAAGCGGCCAACGACCCTGTTAAAAGGGCGGATACGGTTAGGGATATTGTTAATAGTATCTCTAAGATCCCGGACCGGATACAGAAGGAAATTTATATACAGGAGTGTGCGCAGATTATGAATATTTCCGAAGAGGTCCTGTTCAATACCCTGGCACAGATCGGGAAAAAAGAGATATCCGACGCCAATAAAAAGATGAAGCAGGAGCAGCAGGCTTTTGATGTAGTCAGGAACGAACCATTGCGACAGAAGGTTGATGTGCAATATGAATTGGAGCGCAAGATTATAGAGATGTTGCTGCTTTATGGGGAGTCGGAACAGCAATTCGAGGATTTGGTCCTAAAGGAGAACGAAAAGGGCGATCTGGAACTGGAGCCCGAGTCCTTGGAAGCCAAAGTATACGAAAAGATATATCTGGATCTTCAGGACGATGAAATTGAACTGGCAAATGAGCAGTTCAGAAATATCTATTACAGATTAATGGAAGATCTTAATGGGAATGAAATATTTTCCATTACCAACTTTATGGCAAATTTGGATCAAGAACTGGCATCGGAAATTTCCTCTATCTTAATGGAAGAAGAAAAATACGTACTACATCAGTGGGAACGGAAGGATATATATCCGAAGGACAAAAAAGTAGGGATTTCCCAGTTGGTGAGCGAAACCATTTTAACGTTGAGATGCTATCTGATAAAAAAGCGGATCGGTTCCCTTCAGGAGAATACCATTGATAATGAGGAAGGAAATATGGAAACTATGGAGGAGATTATGAACTATATACAGCTCAATGTATTGTTGAACAAAAAGCTTAACAGAGTTCTTTCTTAGGAATTCGATAAAAAAGCCGAAGTCCTATGGTAAGGAAATCGGCCTTTTTTTATTAGTTGGTTGTATTGTTTTTTAAGTATGTTTTGTCATTGAATTTAGGTCTCTCCCGATAGCTATCGGGATCCTCGACCGGACAATTGATAGTCACTTCGAGCGGAGTCGAGAAGTCATATCACGTTAACTTAACACTAGTAAAGTTCCAGCGCTTTGGCCTGCTGCAACAAATCCACTAAATTGTCTACATTTAGTTTGCGCATTAAACGGGCTTTATACGTACTTACCGTTTTTTCGTTCAGGTCCAGGCCTTGGGCCACCTCTTTATTTCGCTTTCCACTGGCGAGGAGCTTTAGGACCTCTACCTCCCTTGTGGAAAGTTTTCTAAAGAACCTTCTTGGTTTTTGGGTACCTTCGTCAAATGCGAGGCGTTGTGCCAATTCGTTGGTAATAAACATATTGCCTTCGCTAACTTTTCGTATGGCACTTATAATATAGTCTATATCCGATGTTTTGGATAGGTAACCAAAAGCGCCGGCACGGATGGTGCTCAGGGCATAAACGTCCTCAGATTGACCGCTATAGATCAAAACCTTTATGTTGGGGTACTCTTTTTTTATTTTTCTAAGGGTTGCAATGCCATTAATTTCCGGAATATCCATTTCCAAAAGAATCACGTCCGGATTAAAAAGTTCCAGCTTATGGAATAATTCCGTGGTAGTAGATGCATCGGCGATCACTTGGATATCCGATACCGAATCCAAGACCTGTTTTACGCCCATCCGTACTATGGGATGATTATCAGCAATTAAAATTTTGATCATTTTAGGTTATTTTTCTAGATTTCAACATCAATAATCATGTCTAAAAATACTGACATGCAATGTAGGGTTAAAATATCTAATTAGGTAAACAAAGCTTCATTTTTTTATTCAAAATCAAAAATTTTTACCTATTTTTTCGATTTAATCACTTGGTTCCTAGGTGAGAGGTTCATTTTAACGAATTTGGAATTTCACAAACGGGAATTGGCAACATCTTATGTTGGTTGGCACGGTTAAATTTTTTGTATATCCGAAAAACCTCTTTTTGCCTATCGGAAAAATCCGTATCCGCAATTCCTTTTTCATCCATTTGCATGGCCCATTCCAATTCTGGATAGGACGCCCCAATTTGATCTTCGTCGGTTCTGTCATCGCCCCATAGGCCATCCGTGGGTGCAGCTTTGATAATGTCTTCGTTAATGCCCAGTACCTTGGCAATTTCATATACCTCGGTCTTAAGTAGATCGGCGATCGGACTTATATCCACCCCGCCATCCCCATATTTTGTATAGAAGCCTACCCCAAAATCCTCTACCTTGTTTCCGGTTCCCGCCACTAGCAGCTTGTTCAACGCGGCAAAGTAATACAAGGTGGCCATTCTTAATCTCGCCCTGGTGTTTGCCAAGGACATAAATCTATCCTCCTCATTGTCAACTTTGGGCAGGGCATTTACCAAACTGTCAAATGTGGGCGTAAGGTTTACCTCCAAACTTTCAACATTGGGATAGTGCCCTTTAAGCCATTTTATATGGTCCGAAGCCCTGGTAACTTGGCTTTTGGCCTGGTGTATGGGCATCTCCAAACATAAAAGTCGCAGTCCCGTTCTTGCACATAAGGTAGAGGTTACGGCAGAATCTATACCGCCGGAAATTCCAATTACAAATCCTTTTATATTAGCTTTGTTGGCATATTCCTGCAACCATGTTACAATGTGGTCCATAACTTTTTCGGTCTGCATATGAACAATTTATAAGGTTTAAAAACTTAACTTTGCACCGTAAAAATAAAGCCTAGACTTCAATATTAAAAACATTAACCGAATTACTTTATAATGCGAAAGGCCATATTCCTTGTTTTGATCCCGATTATTATTTTTTGCAGTTGTGGTGGTGGCGATAAACAGGCCGATGAGGTCGCTAAAATAAATGTAGATGTAAAGGTGGACAGGTTTGATAGGGAATTTGCCAAAGCAAAACCTATGGATATTCCAATGTTGAAAGAAAAATACCCCTATCTTTTTCCTGCCAATTATCCAGATAGCATATGGGTGGCCAAATTACAGGATACCCTACAAATGGAAGTTATGGAGGAGGTTGGAAAGTCTTTCCCCGATTTTAAAAACGAAAAGGAGGATTTGGAGTGGTTGTTCAGGTATATAAAATATTACTTTCCTAAATTTAGGGTTCCGGAGGTTGTTACACTGACCAATGATGTGGAATACAACTATCGAATTATCTTAACGGATAGCTTGCTTCTTGTTGGCCTTGATAATTATTTGGGGGGTACCCATAAATTTTATCAGGGTATTTCCAAATATATTGCCAATGATCTGGATAGGAAGTTTCTAACCAGGGACGTGGCCAGTGCCTTTGCCAAAACCGCTGTGTCGCCAACAAGGGATCGTACTTTTTTATCGCAACTTGTTTATTATGGCAAGGAACTTTACTTAATGCAGAAGCTTATGCCCCAAAAAAATGAAGCGGTCATCATGGGCTACTCACCGGAGGAATTGGATTGGGCCATGGCCAACGAGGAACAGATTTGGCGCTATTTTATTGAGCGCGAATTGCTGTACAGTACCAACAGTAAATTGGGCCCCCGATTTCTGGACCCGGCTCCTTTCTCGAAGTTTGAACTGGAATTGGATAACGAGTCGCCCGGTAAAATTGGGCGGTATATGGGGTGGCAAATAGTCAGGGCCTTTATGGATAATAATAAAATTACTTTACAGGAAATGTTGACCCTGCCCGGGGAGGAACTTTTTAAAAGGTCCGGCTATAAACCTAGAAGGTCGTAAATGTTAATACAAATAATAAAATAAACAATGGCAAAACTACATACATCGGAAATTACGTTAAGGGTAGGATTGGATGAAAACAGGGTGCCCGAAGAGCTATGGTGGTCTGCGCAAGACGGGGGCATCGTCAATGAAAAGGCCAAGGCAATGCTGTTGTCCGTATGGGATAGTAAAAACCAGGAATCGTTGAAGATCGACCTATGGACAAAGGACATGCCGGTCGATGAAATGAAAGTTTTTTTCCATCAAACCCTTGTTTCCATGTCCGATACGTTTATGAAGGCTACCCAGGATGAAAAAATGACGGCCACCATGAAGGATTTCTGTGATTATTTTGCGGAAAAATTGGAATTAAAAAAATAGTTTCCATACACTATTTTTCCTCCCTGCACTTAATACACTGTTAAGTGCTACAGGTATTTGCCGATCAAGCTGACAATGGTGTAATAGAATTGAGATACTAGATATTAGATTTTGGGGCTAGATTTTAGAACTTGAAACTTGAAACTTGAAACTTTGAACATTCAACTAATTTATGGCCTTGAAGAAATTGGTGTTCAAATCCTCTATAAAGCCAAGCAATTCTTCCTGGCCCATTCCATTGGACGAAGAGGTGACAAAATAATGGGGAGCCTCTTCCCAGATACCTTCCAATAATTCATTGATATAGGCGTTGACGTGATTTTCAATGGCCTTTGGTTTCAGTTTGTCCGCTTTGGTAAAAATGATGCAAAACGGAATCTGGTTTTCTCCCATCCATTCCAAAAATTCCATGTCCACCTTTTGCGGTTCATGTCTTATATCGATCAAAACAAAGGCACATACCAATTGCAAACGCTCTATAAAGTAGTCGGTGATATATTTTTGAAAGGTTTTCTTGTCTTTTTTGGACACACGGGCGTAACCGTAACCGGGCAAATCCACCAAAAACCAATTTTCATTTATTTTAAAGTGATTTATAAGTTGTGTCTTTCCAGGCCTGCCGGATGTCTTGGCCAAATTTTTTCTTTGGGTGAGCATGTTGATCAGGGAGGACTTTCCAACATTGGAACGACCAATGAACGCATATTCCGGCAAATGATCCTTTGGGCAATTTGCTACGTTGGAATTGCTCATGACAAAGTCGGCCGACTTAATTTTCATTGGTTCGCTTTTAAAGGTTGCAGATATTGACTTTCGTTTAGAAATTTCTTCTTTCCAGCCAGGCGTCAAGGACAGTGTTGAATTCCTGTGGATGTTCCATCATTGGGGCATGCCCGCACTTTTCGATCCAGAATAAATCGGAATCCGGAAGTAACGCATGGAATTCTTCGGCCACATTGGGAGGTGTTACACTATCATTTTTTCCCCATATGATACAGGTAGGGGTAAACATATGTGGTAAATCTTTGGACATATTGTGTCTGATGGCACTTTTTGCAATGGCCAAAGTTTTTACCAGTTTGATACGATCGTTCACCGTAGCAAAGACTTCGTCCACAATTTCCTTGGTAGCTACTTCCGGATCATAAAATACATCCTGGGCTTTTTTCTTTATAAATTCATAGTCGCCACGCTTGGGATAACCGTCCCCCATGGCACTTTCATATAATCCGGAACTACCGGTAATTACCAGTGCTTTTACCTTTTTTGGGTATAATTTGGTGTGGAGCAGGCCAATATGTCCGCCCAATGAATTGCCTAGGAGAATAACCTCTTTAAGTGCCTTGTGCTCTATAAACCCTTGCAAAAATTTGGCAAAGCTCTTTACATTGGTCTTGAGCAAGGGCATATCGTATATTGGAAGCTCGGGGACCAATACCTTATAGCCTTTAGGTGGAAAATGATTCATAACCCCATGAAAATTGCTCAATCCCCCCATTAGACCGTGTAATATTATAATAGGTGTTCCTTCACCCATCTCAATATATCGGTATTTCCCCTCTTTAATTATCTTTTTTTCCATTTAAGGACAGCTTCTGATCTTAGTTGGCAAATATAGGCATTTCAATATAATGCAAGTATAGGCAAGTTTTTGGAACGGCAATATTTAATGATAAATTTTTGTTGAAAGATTTTTTGTGGGGCGGGATTCCAAAAAAATCCCGGTTGCAATAGGGGTGTCATTTGTCGATAAAGTAGGTAATTTATTAACAAAGTGGTATTTTGTGGTAAATTGTGGTAATAATTTCTATATATTTGGGTTATTAAATTAAAAACCAGCTACTTTAAGTGATTAATTTCATTGGGACATATGATTGTAAGGCCGATTCCAAGGGAAGGGTAATGCTTCCTGTGGCGCTTAAAAATCAAATGTCCCCTGTGATCAATGATGGTTTTGTGGTTAAACGTTCTGTTTTTCAGCCTTGTTTGGAGCTGTATCCCATGGCGGAGTGGAATCTGTTGATGCAGAAAATGAACAAAAAGAACCGGTTTAAGAAAAAGAACAACGATTTTATACGAAGGTTTTCCGCAGGAGTAAAGGTGGTGGAAATAGATGCTACCGGTAGGTTGTTGATCCCAAAAAATTTGGTGGATGTGGCGGGAATTACAAAAGAGGTGGTGTTGAGTTCGGCAATCAATATTGTTGAGATATGGGACAAGGACAATTATGAAAAGGTATTGGAGGAGACGGCCGAGGACTTTGCAAGTTTGGCCGAGGAAGTAATGGGAGATGACGACGATGACCTATCATAGCCCTGTTTTGTTGATAGAGTCCGTTGAGGGGCTGAATATAAAGCCTGATGGGGTTTATGTGGACGTGACGTTTGGTGGTGGCGGACATTCCAAGGAGATATTGAAAAGGCTGGGGGAAAAGGGTAGGCTTTTGGCGTTTGATCAGGATGAGGATGCCTTGCCCAATGCTATTGATGATGGCCGCTTTCAGTTGGTCAATGAAAACTTTAGGTATATAAAACAATTTTTGAAGTTCTATGGCATAAGGAAGGTGGACGGAATATTGGCCGATTTTGGGGTGTCATCGCATCAATTCGATCGGGCGGAGAGGGGTTTTTCTACCCGTTTTGATGCCGATCTGGATATGCGGATGAGCAAGAAGAACCAGATTTCGGCATTCGATGTGGTAAATGTCTATGACTATGGGGAGTTGAGGAAGGTGCTTTTTGAATATGGTGATTTAAGGAACGCCAACGCAATGGCAAAAACTATTGTGGAACAGCGGGAAATCGCCCCAATAAAAACTACCGATCAATTGAAGGAGGTTCTTGGGCAATATTTGCCAAAACATAGGGAGCATAAGATTTTGGCCCAGATCTATCAGGCAATAAGGATAGAAGTAAACCAGGAAATAGAGGTGATAAAGGAGTTTTTGTTGCAGGTTCCGGGATTGTTGAATGAAGGGGGGAGGCTGAGTGTTATCAGTTATCATTCCTTGGAAGACAGGCTGGTGAAGAGGTTTATAAGGGCCGGACGGTTTGAGGGAGAGCCCGAAAAGGATTTTTATGGGAACATAAAAGTTCCTTTGAAAAAGATTGGAGGTTTGGTGGTCCCTTCCAAAGAGGAAATAAAGAGGAACAATAGGGCGCGAAGTGCAAAACTCAGGATAGCGGAGCGGGTTTGGGATTATTGAGCGGTATAAAGGAGTGGTCCCGGTGGCGTCTGAAGTAGTGTAATAGTATATTAAGGTATTGGGTTGGATAATTTTTAAGTAATGAGAAAAGGAATATTGGACATATTGAAAGGAAAGTTTTTGGTGAGCGGTGGTGCTCCCAAAAACTGGATGTTTATCATTTATGTTTCCTTTTTGGCAACGGTGATGATTGCCAGTTCCCATAGTGCGGATGGAAAAGTCCATAAAATTGCTGCCCTTGATGAGCAGGTCAAAGAATTGCGGAGTGAGTTTGTGGATGTCCGTTCGGATATGCAGGAGTTAAAGTTGGAGTCCACTGTATTGAGAATTTTGGAGCAGGATGGTTTGTTTCCTTCCGAAACTCCTCCGAAAAAAATAAAAGTTAAAACCGAAACAGAAAAATAGTGCCCGTAACCGAAAAAAGCATATTGACCAGATTATATATTGTGGCGGGATTCCTGTTTCTGTTCGCCATTGCCGTTTTGGTCAAATTGGTCAGTATACAGATGGTGGAAGGGGAAAAGTACAGGAAACTGGCCATGGACCGCACGGAAAAAATGTTCACTATCGCCCCTAAGAGGGGGAATCTATATTCTGATGACGGCAGTTTATTGGCAACCTCCGTATCCAGATATACCATACGTTTTGATGCCGAAACTGTTGGGAAAAGGGATTTTGAGGATAATGTAAAACCTTTGTCCGATGCCTTGGCGAAATTGCTGGGCAATACGTCTTCCCATTACCAGCAATTGCTGAGAAAGGCCAAGATAAATAAGAATAGATACGCCCTGATCGCCAGAAATCTGGATTATTCGGAATACGTTGCCGTAAAACAGTTTCCACTTTTTAACAAGGGTCCCTATAAAGGAGGGCTTATTATTGAACAAAAAATTGTACGTGAGCACCCCTTGGGGAAGATCGCTGAGCGGAGTGTTGGGTATGAAAGGGTAGATGAGGACGGATACTACACCAGGGTTGGGCTGGAAGGGGCTTTCGGACAATACCTTAGGGGGGTGGAAGGTAAGAGGCTGAAACAAAAAATTGCCAAAGGGCAATGGAAGCCTATTGGTTGGGATAATATTGTGGAGCCCAAGGATGGTTATGATGTGGTTTCCACTATAGATATCAATATACAGGATATAGCACATCATGCCCTATTGGGGCAGTTGGAAAAATATAATGCGGAGCATGGTTGTGTAATCGTTATGGAAACCAAGACAGGGGAGGTCAAGGCCATATCCAATTTGGGAAGGACCAGTGAGGGCAAGTATTATGAGCGACTTAATTATGCCATCGGGGAGTCGCACGAACCCGGGTCCACTTTTAAATTGATGTCCATGGTCGTAGCCCTGGAGGATAAGGTAATAGATACCAGTACGGTAATAGACACGGAAAATGGCACTTTTAAGGTCTATAACAGGACTGTTAGGGACTCCAAGTACGGTGGGTATGGCAAGATATCCGCTGCCAAGGCATTTGAGGTGTCTTCCAATACCGCTTTTGCCAAAATCATCAATAATAATTATAAGGACAATCCGGAAAAATTTGTCAACCGTCTCATGAACATGAACCTTCATAGGGAATTGGGGTTGCCGGTAAAAGGGGAGGGGACACCGGTAATCCGTTATCCTGGGGACAAAGGCTGGTCCGGGGTTTCCCTGGCATGGATGTCCCATGGGTATGAAGTTTCACTTACGCCATTGCAGACCCTGACTTTTTATAATGCCATTGCCAATGATGGGGAGATGTTAAAACCAAGACTTATTAAAGCGGTAAAGGAGTGGGACAAAACTATTTTGAATTTTGAAAAGGAGGTTATCAATCCGTCTATCTGTTCCAGGGAAACCGCACTCAAGGTACAGCAATTGTTAAAGGATGTTGTGGAAAAAAAGCACGGAACCGGGCATGGGCTGTATTCGCCCAATTTTTCAATGGCGGGAAAAACGGGGACTACTCAGAAGAACTATGTCTCCAAAGATCCGGAGGTGATGAAGTATATTTCCACTTTTGCGGGTTACTTTCCTGCGGACAATCCAAAATATTCCTGTATTGTGGTCATTCACGAGCCGGACAAGAGTGTGGGTTATTATGGCGCCGATGTATCGGGCCCGGTATTTAAATCCGTTGCCCAAAAGATTTACGCAAGCTCTCCCGTAGTGGATGAGGTGGATGTTAATGAAGCTGAAAACAAGAACTTGGAAAAGGATTTTCAAAAATACTTTGCGGCTTCCAATAGAAAATATGACGAACTCCCTAATGTGGAAGGTATGAGTGGTATGGATGCCGTTTCGATCCTTGAAAATTTGGGGATCGAAGTGGAGGTGAAGGGGAACGGAAAGGTGAAGAAACAATCCGTTGCTAAGGGAACAGACCTGAAAAAGGTCAATAAAATCGTATTGGTGCTATCATGAAGACGCTAAAGGACATATTATACGGTGTTGGTCTTTCTGCGGTAAGTGGATCCACATCCATCATGGTGAACCATATTTGTTTCGATTCCAGAAAAGTGGGGAAGGATGATGTTTTTGTGGCTATAAAGGGGCTTGTTGTGGACGGTCATGAGTATATGGGCAAGGCCATTGCTTCCGGGGCAAAATCCATAATCTGCGAAGTGCTTCCCGGGAAGATGGAAAATGGAATAACTTATGTGGAAGTGGATAATGGCAATAAGGCTTTGGCCATTATGGCATCCAACTATTACGGTAATCCCTCCAAAAACTTGAGATTGGTAGGGGTAACCGGGACCAATGGAAAGACCACCGTTAGTAGTTTGCTTTATCAATTGTTTAAAAAGGCGGGTTTTAAGGTAGGATTAATATCCACCATAAGAATAATGGTAGATAATAAGGAGTATGCTACCACCCATACCACTCCGGATGCCTTAACGATCAATAAGCACTTGCAATTGATGAGCCATGCCGGGGTCGAGTATTGTTTTATGGAGGTCAGTTCCCATGGAATACATCAAAAAAGAACGGAAGGATTGGTATTTGAAGGGGCTGTTTTTACCAACCTTAGCCATGATCATTTGGATTACCACAAAACATTTGCCGATTATAGGGATACCAAGAAGAAGTTGTTCGATCAGTTGTCCAAAAAGGCCTTTGCACTTACCAATATAGATGACAAGAACGGCTTGGTGATGTTGCAGAACACAGTGGCAAGAAAATATACCTATGCCCTAAAATCCTATGCTGATTATACGGCCAAGATATTGGAAAATCAATTTAACGGCCAATTGTTGAAGATCGGAGACAAGGAGGTTTGGTCCAAATTGATCGGGGATTTTAATGCCTATAATATGTTGGCAATATACGCCACTGCGGATTTATTGGGATTGGAAAAACTTGAAATTCTTCGTCTGCTTAGTGAGTTGGAAAATGTGGACGGAAGGTTTCAATATTATATATCAAAAGAAAGAATTACAGCTATTGTTGATTATGCCCATACACCGGATGCCTTGAAAAATGTGCTTGATACAATCAATACATTGAGGACTGGAAATGAAAATGTCATCACCGTCGTGGGGTGTGGTGGTGACAGAGATAAGTCTAAGCGTCCGGTTATGGGTCATATCGCAACAACATTGAGCAATAAGGTCATTTTCACTTCCGATAACCCCAGGTCGGAGTCGCCCACAGTAATCATAGAGGAGATGGAAGCCGGTGTGGAAGCACAAAATGCAAACAAAACATTGTCCATCGTCAATCGTAAGCAGGCTATCAAGACCGCTTGTCAACTGGCTGCCGCCCACGATATTATTCTGGTGGCGGGCAAAGGACACGAGACCTATCAGGAAACTCATGGGGTTAGGGAAGATTTTGATGATTTTAAAATTGTAAAGGAGTTGTTGGCCAACTTGAACAAGTAAGATATTGGAAGGTAGATAATAAAAGTGAATAATAAATACTAATAAGCCCGGGAATGCTGTACTATTTGTTCGAATATTTGGAAAGACACTATCAACTGCCAGGGGCGGGGCTTTTCCAATTTATTACGTTTAGGGCGGCTATGGCAGTAATGTTATCGTTGTTATTGGCTACGGTATATGGGAAAAGAATTATTAATTATCTAAGACATAAACAAATTGGGGAAACTGTAAGGGACCTGGGCCTGGAAGGGCAAAAGCAAAAGGCGGGCACCCCAACTATGGGCGGGTTGATTATAATTATGTCCACCTTGATCCCGGTACTGTTGTTTGCACGTTTTTTGGATAATATTTATGTAATACTTCTAATAGTTACCACGATATGGATGGGGATTATAGGTTTTGTGGATGATTATATCAAAATTTTTAAGAAGGACAAAGAGGGATTAAAAGGAAGGTTCAAGGTAATTGGCCAGGTAGTTTTGGGCCTTATGGTGGGTGCTACTTTATATTTTCATCCGGACGTTACCATGAAGGAGCAGCCCAGAACGGAAATTGCCCAAGAATCCAACATACAGCAGGTATCTGGCAAGGAGATCAAATCTACCATGACTACCTTGCCGTTTATCAAAAATAACGAATTGGATTATGCCCGTTTTATTTCCTGGATGGGGGATGGCATGGAGGAATATGCATGGTTGGTGTTTATTCCCATAATCATAATTATTGTAACAGCGGTCTCCAACGGGGCAAATCTGACCGATGGGATAGATGGATTGGCTGCTGGGACCTCGGCCATTATCGTATTTACATTGGGCATCTTTACCCTGGTTTCGGGTAATATTATCTTTTCCGACTATCTGGATATTATGTTTATTCCCAGGGTAGGGGAACTGGTAGTGTTCATCGCGGCCTTTACAGGGGCCCTGGTCGGATTTCTTTGGTACAACGCCTATCCGGCAACCGTTTTTATGGGCGATACGGGCAGTTTGACCATTGGAGGGATAATCGCTGTGATAGCCATCATTATACGCAAGGAATTATTGATACCTGTTTTGTGTGGAATTTTCTTTGCAGAGTCCATTTCCGTGATGCTTCAGGTAGGTTATTTCAAGTATACGAAAAAGAGGTCCGGAGAGGGAAAAAGGATTTTTCTAATGGCACCATTGCATCATCATTATCAGAAAAAAGGATACCACGAAAGTAAAATAGTGACCCGGTTCTGGGTGGTTGGAATTCTATTGGCGGTGATAACCATTGTAACCTTAAAGGTACGATAGCATGGGGCGTTTGGTTGTTTTGGGAGGCGGAGAAAGTGGCGTTGGAACGGCGATCTTGGGCAAAAAGGAAGGTTTTGAAGTATTTGTCTCCGATAAGGGGATGGTAAAAGAGGAATATAGAAAAGTTCTTGAACATTTTGGGATTGATTGGGAAGAAGGGCAACATACAGAGGAAAAGATATTGAATGCCGATCTGGTCATGAAAAGTCCCGGTATCCCGGATTCGGCTCCCTTGGCGGTAAAGCTCAGGGATGCAGGGGTTCCTGTTATTTCGGAAATCGAGTTTGCCTCAAGGTATACCAGGGCAACCATAATAGGGATTACTGGAAGTAACGGAAAGACCACCACTACCATGTTGACGAACCATATATTAAAGGAGGCAGGGCTGCATGTGGGGATGGCAGGGAATATTGGTGATAGTTATGCCAAGATGGTCGCAGAAAATAACTTTGATTACTATGTGCTGGAGATAAGTAGTTTTCAATTGGACGGGATAGTGGATTTTAGGCCACATATAGCTATCCTGACCAATATAACTCCAGATCATTTGGATAGATACGATTACAGATTTGAAAATTATATAGCCTCCAAGTTTAGAATTGCAAAAAACCAGACCGGGGAAGATTATTTGATATATGATGCCGATGATGAAGTAATTGTCCAGTGGTTGCAAAAAAACCCGGTCCGATCAAAATTATTGCCCTTTTCCCTCAATAAAATATTGGATGAAGGGGCGTATTTAGAGAATGATAAAATAATTATTAAGACACACAATAACACTATAGAAATGACTACGGATGCTTTGGCTTTGGAAGGAAAACACAATGTAAAGAATACTATGGCGGCCACAACGGCGGCTAAACTGGTTCGTATAAGAAAGGAGACCATACGAAGAAGTATAGAAAATTTTCAGGGAGCGGAGCATAGGTTGGAAAAAGTGCTAAAAATCCATCATGTACAGTATATCAACGATTCCAAAGCTACCAATGTAAATGCGGCCTACTACGCCTTGGATAGTATGAAAACACCTACGGTGTGGATCGTTGGAGGGGTAGATAAAGGAAACGATTACAGGGAGTTAATGCCTTTGGTGCGTGAAAAGGTAAAGGCCATTATATGTTTGGGAACCGATAATTCCAAGATAAGGTATGCCTTTGGCAATGTGGTGGACCTGATGGTGGAAACATTTGCAATGGAGGAGGCCGTAAAGGTGGCCTATAAGATAGCGGAGAGGGGAGATACGGTATTGCTTTCCCCGGCATGTGCCAGTTTCGACCTTTTCAAGAATTATGAGGATAGGGGAAATCAGTTTAAGGCAGCAATAAAAAAATTATAAAGGGTGTTCGGATTTTTAAACAAAATTAATGGGGATAAAGCTATTTGGGGAGTAGTGGCCCTTTTGGCCTTGTTTTCATTTTTACCTGTTTATAGTGCCAGTAGTAATTTGGTATACGTGGTGGGCAATGGGACTACCATTGGTTATCTGGTAAAGCATGCCATTCTTTTATTAATGGGATTTGGTATTATTTACGGGGTACACCGTATTCCTACCCACTTTTTTAAGGGCCTGTCCTTGATAGCAATGCCCGTGGTATTGCTTTTATTGTTGTATACACTTGCCCAGGGGCAGGTCATAGATGGGGCCAATGCGAGTAGGTGGATCCGTATCCCCATTGTTGGTTTTACATTTCAGACCTCCAACTTGGCAGCGGTGGTATTAATGATTTACGTGGCTAGATATTTGACAAAAATAAAGGATAGGACCATAACCTTTAAAGAAAGTATCCTGCCACTTTGGTTACCGGTTTTTTTGGTCATAGTGCTCATATTACCGGCCAATTTTTCAACGGCCGGCATTATATTTTCCATGGTCTTGCTATTGTGTTTTATAGGGGGGTATCCCTTTAAATATCTGTTGGGGATTGTTGGGGCGGGGATATTGGGCCTAACGTTGTTCATTTTAACGGCCAAGGCGGTGCCGGATCTGTTTCCAAATAGGGTGGATACCTGGATGAGCAGAATAGAAAGCTTTTCCAATCCTGAGGATACGGAGGCCGATTATCAAATTGAAAAGGCAAAAATAGCCATTGCAACAGGGGGAATAGTGGGCAATGGGGCAGGAAAAAGTGTGATGAAGAATTTTTTGCCGCAAAGTTCCTCCGACTTTATTTATGCCATTATCGTGGAGGAATACGGACTGTTGGGAGGTTTTGTGCTGATGTTCTTTTATTTGTTGTTGCTTTTTAGGATAGTGGTGGTGGCCAATAGCAATGAAACCGTATTTGGGAAACTTCTGGTTTTGGGGGTTGGGTTGCCAATAGTATTTCAGGCGTTGATAAATATGGCGGTGGCCGTAGAGCTTTTTCCCGTTACCGGTCAGACCTTGCCTTTGATCAGTAGTGGTGGTACCTCAAGTTGGATGACCTGTTTGGCCATAGGAATAATACTCAGTGCAAGCAATAAACAAGTTCAATCCGAGGCAGAGGAATCGGATGGGACCAACCCTTTAGAAGTGTTAAGTGGGCAGTTATAGGTTCATATTATCCGGGGGAGGCACGGGCGGACATATTTACCCTGCCATTGCCATAGCGAATGAGCTGAAAGTTAGGTATCCCGATGCCGATTTTTTGTTCGTAGGGGCAAAGGATAGGATGGAAATGGAAAAGGTGCCCCAGGCGGGGTATCGCATAGAAGGTTTATGGATAAGTGGGTTGCAAAGGAAGCTTGCTTTTAAAAATTTAATGTTTCCTTTTAAAGTGATAAGTAGTTTGATAAAGGCAGCAAGCATAATACGGAATTTTAAACCCCATGCCGTTGTAGGTACGGGGGGCTTTGCCAGTGGTCCCCTCTTGAAGGTGGCATCGGGCAGGGGGATTCCGTGCGTATTGCAGGAACAAAATTCCTTTGCGGGCATCACCAATAAATTATTGGCGGGCAAAGTGGCCAAAATATGTGTGGCCTATGATGGTATGGAGAAATTTTTTCCAAAGGATAAAATCGTAAGGACGGGCAATCCCGTACGTGGCGATTTGGTCTCTTTAACGGATAATAAGGCCGAGGCCTTGGGTTTCTTTGGTTTACGGCCAGGTAAAACTACATTGCTGGTTCTTGGCGGGAGTCTTGGGGCCAGACGTATAAATATTCTTATAGAACGTAATTTGCCTTTTTTTAAGGAACAGGGAATACGGATAGTATGGCAAAGTGGCAAGCTCTATTATGATGAATATAAGAAATATGAAAGTGCGGATGTCAAGGTAACCGCCTTTTTAAATAGGATGGATTTGGCCTATGGGGCGGCAGATATTATTATTTCCAGGGCCGGAGCAGGTTCGGTTTCGGAACTGTGCATAGTGGGGAAGCCCGTGATTTTTGTTCCGTCCCCGAACGTAGCGGAGGACCATCAAACAAAAAACGCCCAATCCTTGGTGGAAAAGGAGGCGGCCATTATGGTAAAAGAAACGGAATTGGATGAAAAGTTCGGGGCCGTGTTTTCGAATTTGGTCAATAACGAGGCCTTGGGCAGGAAGCTGGGAGCCAATATCAAGAATTTGGCCATGCCCAACGCTACCAGGGAGATTGTGGATGAAATAGAAAAGTTATTAGTGCAGCAATAAGAAAATGGGCATAAAAGATATACATAACGTTTACTTTATAGGTATTGGAGGTATTGGTATGTCCGCCCTTGCCCGCTACTTTAAGTTTATAGGCAAGAATGTTGCGGGCTATGATAAGACCGAGACACCGCTTACAAAGGATTTGGTGGATTTGGGCATCCAGGTGCATTATGACGATGATTTGGAACTGGTGTCCAAGACATATTTGGATACCAACGATACCTTGGTGGTATATACGCCGGCAGTACCAAAAGATCATGGGGAGTATAATTATTTTCTTGACCAGGGCTTTCAGGTAAAAAAGCGCTCTGAAGTGTTGGGATTGATAACTAAGGATACTTTTTGTTTTGCAGTGGCCGGTACCCATGGCAAGACGACCACTTCATGTATACTGGCGCATTTATTGAAAGAGACCGGGACTCCCATTACGGCATTCTTGGGCGGGATTTCGGAAGACTTCAACAGTAATTTTTTATTGGATGGTTCTGAATATTCAGTGGTAGAGGCAGATGAATTTGATCGTTCCTTTCTTCGGTTATCGCCCAATGTGGCCTGTATTACTTCTATGGACGCAGATCATTTGGATATATACGGCAACAGCGAAGAGCTTCAGAAATCCTTTAGGGAATTTGTAGAGCGGATAAAGCCGAACGGTAAACTCTTCGTGCGCAATGGTCTGGCCTTGGAGGGGATTACCTACGGTATTGAGGATGGTTCCGATTACTGTATTAGAAATATTAAAATAGACCAGGGGTCCTATGTTTTTGATTTGGATTCTCCCGAGGCCGATCTAAAATCCGTAAGGTTCAACAAACCGGGAAGACACAACCTCCTCAATGGATTGGTGGCTTATGCCATGGCCGTTCAGGCCGGTTCATCCCCAAAAAGTCTGGCTGCGGCCTTGGCTACTTTCAAAGGGGTGCAAAGACGTTTTTCCTATCAGATAAAGAATTCCGATTTTGTGTTTATAGATGATTATGCGCATCATCCTACGGAAATTGACGCTGCTTTTCAGGCAGTTTCCGAAATGCATCCCGGTAAAAAGGTATTGGCCGTCTTTCAACCGCATCTGTTTTCCAGAACAAGGGATTTTGTAGATGAATTTGCAAGAAGTCTGTCCAATTTTCCGAGCTTGTTATTATTGGATATTTATCCGGCCAGGGAAAAACCAATTGAAGGGGTTACCTCTCAATGGCTGTTGGATAAAATTATATGCCCTAGGAAAAAATTAATCGAAAAGTCGGATCTGATATCGGAAATATTGGCCCAAAACCCGGATGTTTTAATTACCATGGGGGCTGGAGATATTGGGTTGGAAGTCCCGAAAATTAAAAATGGACTACTCCTTGACCATAAAAAACAATAAATATTAACAGATGAAAATGAATTGGAATTTCATAAAATTCGGGGCCCTGTTGCTAGTAATTATGGGTCTTTATGCATTTTCCAGTGCAAGGAACAAGCATAAAAATATAGGCAATATCGAAATTGAGTTCGTGGGGGACCAAAATCTTTACATGACACAAGAGGCGGTTAATAAATTGTTAATACAAAATTCCGGCGACCTTAGAAACCTGCCCAAAGAAGATATAGTTTTGAATACTATAGAAAAGGCTATCGAAGCTAATGAAATGGTAAAAAATGCCCAAGTTTATCTTACGGTAAACGGGGATCTTGTGGCTAAAGTCATACAGCGCAAACCAATCGGAAGAGTTGAGGGAGAAGCAAAGTTTTATATTGATGAGGATGGGAAACGTATGCCATTTTCCAAACATCATTCTGCCCGGGTACCTATTATTACGGGAATAATAACCAATAAAAGCACGGTGGGAGTGTACGAAATTTTGACTTATATAAATTCTGATGAATTCTTGCGAAAGAATATAATAGGCGTTCATATAACCGAGGAGCTAAAATATCAGTTGAAGTTTAGAATGGAGAATTTTGTGGTGGATTTGGGCCATGTGGATGAACTGGAGAAAAAGTTCGGCAATTTTAAAGCTTTTTACACCAAGGCGAACAAGGACGAAACGTTGAACGATTATAAGAGGGTGAGTTTAGAATTTAATAACCAGGTAGTGTGCACCAAAATTTAAGATATGGAACAAGGTAATTATTCAGTTGGGTTGGATATTGGAACCACCAAAATTGTAGCCATTATTGGTAAGGAAAATGAGTATGGCAAGATAGAGATCTTGGGTATTGGCAGATCTAAAAGTTTGGGAGTGCACCGCGGAGTGGTCAATAATATTACGCAGACCATTAAGTCCATCCAGCAAGCTGTTGAGTTGGCCGAGGGCAATTCAGGTTTAAAGATCAGCTCGGTGGTGGTAGGTATTGCGGGACAGCATATTAGAAGTTTGCAGCACAGTGATTATATCACTAGGGCCAAATCCGAAGAAGTGATCAATGAGGATGATGTGGAAAAGCTTTGTAACCAAGTATATAAATTGGTGATGCTTCCAGGGGAGGAAATTATCCATGTTCTGCCCCAGGAATTCAAAGTAGACGGCCAGGCGGAGATAAAACAGCCCATGGGGATGTATGGGGGGAGGCTTGAAGCCAATTTTCACGTAGTGGTGGGGCAGGTTTCCTCTATCCGTAATGTAGGAAGGTGTATTAAGAGTGCAGGTCTCGATCTCGGGAACATCACCTTGGAACCACTGGCATCCGCCAATGCGGTTTTAAGTCAGGAAGAGAAAGAGGCGGGCGTAGCGCTGATCGATATAGGTGGGGGTACCACGGATTTGGCCATCTTTAAGGATGGAATTATCCGTCATACCGCTGTAATTCCTTTTGGGGGCAATGTAATCACAGAGGATATCAAGGAAGGTTGTTCCATTATTGAAAAGCAGGCAGAGCTTTTAAAGATCAAGTTTGGTTCGGCCTGGCCGGGAGAGAACAAGGATAATGAAATTGTTTCCATTCCTGGCTTAAGGGGACGTGAGCCCAAGGAAATTACCTTGAAGAACCTTTCCAAGATCATACATGCCAGAGTGGTGGAAATTGTGGAGCAAGTGTATGTGGAGATCAAAAATTATGGTCACGAGGAACAAAAGAAAAAATTGATTGCCGGAATTGTATTGACAGGAGGTGGAAGCCAGTTGAAACATTTGAAGCAATTGGTAGAATATATAACGGGAATGGACACCAGGATCGGATACCCCAATGAGCATTTGGCAGGGGATTCGGATGAGGAAATAGCCAGTCCGTTGTATGCCACTGCGGTGGGATTATTGATGAATGCCGTGCAGAATAAGGCCAAAGTAAGGGAAGCACGTCAGGAAACCTTGGACAAGGAACTGGAGCACGAGGTTTTTACGGGGGAAGAACATACCCAGACCAAAACGGCCCTAAAAAAGGAGCGGAAATCTATTTTTGACAAATGGTCCGAGAAATTGAAGGATTTCTTGGATAATGCGGAATAGATTA
>CBFGWQ010000009.1:0-45171 GCA_965652575.1 uncultured Arenibacter sp.
AGCTCCCCCTCTTGGGCTCGAACCAAGGACCCTCTGATTAACAGTCAGATGCTCTAACCAACTGAGCTAAGGAGGAGTGTATCTAATATTCTCTTTTTAACTTAATGATCATTTCAGGATACTTTTTTAAATTTTCTATGTATACCTTACTTTTCATTTTTTTAATATAAGTTTCTATTCTTCTGGCCATGATTCTAGTCTCCACTTCGAAACTCAAATAAAGTTCCCAATCGTTGGATTGAGAAGTAAATGATCCTTTATACATTCCCGCATTATGTTCATTTATTCTCTGTACTAAATCAACCGTTTCTCCAACGTAATATTTTTGAAGACGTTTTGAATACAAAACACAAACCACATAATTCATAATCTTTTAAAGAACTTTTCCTCTAACCTCCCGATAGCTATCGGGATGAGCTAAGGAGGAGTGTATTTTTATCCCCTATGTCGGGCTTGCCCGCCGAAGGGACGCCAACGGCGTTCCGTAGGCGGGTGCAAAGATAAATGTTTTTTCAAATTCGCCAAACAAAAAATGACTGTTTTACCCCCAATTCCTAAAAATATTTACTCCTACTATAAAAACTTCTTGATGATATTCCAGATATCGTTTCCGAATACCACTGCCATAAGCCCCATAAGTATAACAAAACCAATAATTTGACCTGTTTCCAATACCTTTTCACTAGGCTTTCTTCCGGAAATTATTTCGTACAATAAAAACATGACATGCCCGCCGTCCAAGGCCGGAATAGGCAGAATATTTAAAAAGGCCAACCATACCGAGAACATGGCCATAAAATTCCAAAAGAAGGTCCAATTCCATTTTTCGGGCATCAATTCCACAATTCCGATAGGTCCCTTTACCTGCTTATAAGCCCCCGTCTTGGTATTAAAGATGACTTTAAATTGCCTTATTTGATCCGTCAATACCTGGATGGTCCGCTTATAACCCGCAGGGATGGCTTCCAAAAAACTATAATTATCCGTAACCCTAAGGTCGGTAATATCCAACTCTATCCCTATAATCGCTTCATCCGGAACGGTCAATCCCAAATGTTCGGTAGTACCGTTCCTAAGAACACTGATGTCCAATTCCTGGTTGGCGGAAGCCCCTATCTTACTTCTAAATTCATCCCAAAACTCGGTAGATTCCCCATTTACCCCAATAATTTCATCCCCCGGCAATAGGCCCGCCTGCTCCGCTACAGAATTGGGCTGTACCTTTGCAATTATAGCTTTAGATCTATATCCTAGGAAATTCTTTCCCTGAGTTGAAAAAACGGTCTCCTTTCCTTCATCGGACAAGGGCACCGTAATTTCCCGTCCGTCCCTTTTGACCGTTACCTCATCCCCCAAAATAATGTCCAATACCGCTTCGTTGAATTTTTTGGTCTTCTTATCGTCCACCATCAAGATCTGATCTCCTGTCTTCAACCCCAGTTGCTCCCCGATGGAATCTACTACAATACCATATTTTAAGCTATCCGAAGGAATATAAGTATCCCCATTGCTTGCCAGCATCACCGTATAGATGACCCAGGCCAACAAAAAGTTGACGATTACCCCTCCCGTCATAATGATCAACCGCTGCCAGGCCGGCTTACTCCTAAATTCCCAAGGCTTTGGTTCCTGCTTCATCTGCTCGGTATCCATGCTCTCATCGATCATCCCGGCTATTTTTACATAACCGCCCAAGGGCAACCAACCAATGCCATATTCGGTCTCCCCGATTTTCTTCTTAAAAAGGGAAAACTTCACATCAAAAAACAAATAGAACTTTTCCACCTTGGTCTTAAAGTATTTTGCGGGAAGAAAATGACCCAATTCGTGAAGGATGACCAAAATGGATATGATAAGTACAAACTGTACAATCTGTATGGCTAACGTCATTAAGTAAATTTTTTAAACCTTAAAAGCGCACAAAAGTACATTATTACGCGGTCTTAAAAAAAAACTATTCCCCACAAGGGTTTTTTTTAAGAAAGATTTAGTAGCTATCCCCCTTTACTTACTTGAAATTTTTGGCAATCTGCCCTACCTTTGCCAAAAAAAATGCGTTCATTTTTTGCCAAATTCAAATTATTCGGCATAGTATTGCTGATAGTTTCGGCGGTAATCGTCTCCCTATTTTACAATGCCTTGCAGCCCAAAGAAATGCTGCCCGTCTACCAACCGGCCATGGTAAATTTTGAACTGGTGGACAGCACCCTGCAGCATGTAAAAAAATACCACACTATAACCGATTTTGCCCTGACCAATCAGAACGGAAAATTGGTGACCCAAAAGGATTACCGTAATAAAATTTATATTGCCGATTTTTTCTTTACTACCTGCCCTACCATTTGTCCCATTATGACCAAAAATATGGCCGCCATCCAAGATAAAATTTTGAACGATGAAGAGGTAATGCTGCTTTCGCATTCGGTGACCCCGGACATCGACTCCGTTCCCCAACTAAAAAAATACGCCCTGGAAAAGGGGGTAATGGATAGCAAATGGAACCTGGTTACCGGCAACAAGCAGCAGATCTATGAACTGGCCAGAAAATCCTATATGGCCGTAAAGACCGATGGCGATGGCGGCCCATACGATATGATCCATACCGAAAATTTTATTCTGGTGGATAAGGAACGTAGGATAAGGGGCTTCTATGACGGTACGGACTCCAAGGAAATGGAAAAGTTGCTGGGCGACCTTGAAATATTGAAATCTTCCTACAAGGAATGAGAATATATACCTTTGTCGCAAAGCAATGGTAAAAGCAACAACGTAATACCCCATTCATTCCTATGTATTTTGTCCAAGCCAAAAATGGTCTGTCCGCTCCCCATACAAAAGCAGCCCGCTTACAATGGGGTCAACTTTTTATGGTTTTAACTGTTTACTTCATCTTTTTCTTTTATTTTTGCGCTTAATTAAAATCAATCTAAATAAAAATTGATTACAACAGTAGCACATTTAAGGCGAGGGCAAAAGGGAATCATCAAGGAATTTGCAGATGGAATTCTTCCCATTAAACTTTTGGAACTGGGTTGTCTGCCGGGCAACGAAATAGAATTGGTACAGGTAGCCCCCCTTAAGGACCCCATATACATCAACGTTAACGGTACCCACATCGCTATTAGGCGTTCCATGGCCGCCTTAATAGAATTGGAAATTATTGAAGATTCCCTACTATGAGCAAACAGATCAAGGTTGCACTTATAGGCAATCCCAATACCGGCAAAACATCGGTTTTTAACCAACTTACCGGGTTAAAACAAAAAGTGGGCAACTACCCCGGCATTACCGTCGAGAAAAAGGAAGGGGTCTGTAAATTGCCCAGGGGCGTAAAGGCCCATATATTGGATTTACCGGGCACCTATAGCCTTAATACCACTTCCTTGGACGAAAGTGTGGTCGTAGAACTCCTGCTCAACAAAAACGACAAGGATTTTCCTGATGTGGCCGTCGTCATCAGCGATGTTGAAAACCTTAAGAGAAATCTGCTACTTTTTACCCAGATCAAAGATCTTAGAATTCCGGCGATCCTGGTCATCAATATGGCCGATCGTATGTCCAGGACCGGTATCTCGCTGGACATCGATTTATTGGAAGAAAAACTGGACACCAAAATTGCCCTGGTAAGTACCAGAAAAGGAACGGGCATAGACCGGATCAAGGAATTGATCGCCGATTATAAAAATCTTTCCATATCCCCAAATGTGGATACCACAGTAATTGCGCCCGAATATTTTGAAAAATTAAAAGCCACTTTTCCAAAAGAAGATCTTTATAAACTGTGGCTGGTAATTACCCAGGATGTTAATTTCATGCCCATTGAAAAAAATCCGATCAACATTCCCACTTCATTCGATATTAAATCCAAACCCGAACTAAAACGCCTACAACAAAAAGAAACCATACTTAGGTATCAATTTATAAATGGCATCCTCAAACAGGCCTATAAGGTAGATATAAATGCCGCCAAGGGGCTCAGGGCCACCCTGGACAAGATTTTGACCCATAAAATATTCGGGTACGCTATCTTTTTCCTAATTCTATTGACCATTTTTCAGGCCATATATGACTGGAGCAGCTATCCAATGGATTTTATAGATGAATCCTTCGCCTCCGCCAGCGAATGGGTAAAGGGCACTTTGCCCCCTGGCGTATTTACCAATTTAATTGCCGAAGGAATCCTGGCCGGGATAGGTGGAATTGTCATTTTTATTCCGCAAATAGCCTTTTTGTTCTTTTTTATTTCCCTCCTGGAGGAATCGGGCTATATGAGCAGGGTTGTTTTTTTAATGGACAAACTAATGCGTCCGTTTGGCTTGAGCGGTAAGAGTGTAGTGCCTTTGATCTCGGGAACGGCCTGTGCCATTCCGGCCGTTATGGCCACCAGGACCATTGAAAATTGGAAGGAGCGACTCATTACTATTTTGGTGACCCCTTTTACCACTTGTTCCGCGCGCTTACCGGTATATCTGATCATTATTGCCCTGGTCATCCCCGAAGGAAGATTTTTGGGCTTAATAAGCTATCAGGCACTGACCTTAATGCTCCTGTATCTTTTGGGATTTGTGGCGGCCATATTTTCGGCAATGATCCTGAACAGGATCATGAAGATCAAGAGCAAGACCTTTTTTGTCATGGAAATGCCCAATTATAAATTGCCATTGGTCAAGAATGTGGCGTACACGGTTTGGGAAAAGACGAAAAGTTTTGTTATAGGTGCCGGTAAAATTATATTGGCCATCTCCATTATACTATGGTTTTTGGGTTCCAATGGTTTTTCCGATGATTTTGAAAATGCAGAGGCGATCGTTACCGAACAAATAAAAAATAAAGGCTTCTCGGACTTTAACAAATCCAATATAGAAAGTACAATGGCCAGCTATAAATCGGCATTACAGGATAGCATAAAGAACAACGTTTACATCTTGGACCAAGAAGCCATGAACGACTCGTTAAAAACGAAGGAAATGACCCTGAACGAAAAGGCCATCAATCAGGAAATTGCCAGTTATAAACTGGAAAACTCCTATATGGGATATATGGGAAAAGCCATAGAACCCATCGTGCACCCCTTGGGATATGATTGGAAAATTGGCATTGCCGTACTTACTTCCTTTGCCGCAAGAGAGGTCTTTGTGGGTACCCTGGCCACCATCTATAGTGTGGGCAGCGATGAGGAGGACACCATAAAGAACAGGATGGCCGCCGAAATGGATCCCAAAACAAAAAGGCCATTGTTTAATCTGGCCTCAGGGATATCCCTTTTGCTTTTCTATGCCTTTGCCATGCAGTGCATGAGTACCCTGGCCATAGTAAAAAGGGAGACCAATACCTGGAAATGGCCTGCTGCACAGCTGGTTTTTATGAGTCTTTTTGCGTATATTGTAGCATTGATCGCCTATCAGGTGCTTAAATGAGAAAATAGAATATAGGGAAAAGACGGTCTATTATCTATGTTCTCTTTTCCAATATCTTAAAGAAAAAATGCATATTCTTCAACACATTCTGGTCTATATCACCGTGGCAATAGCCTTTGGGTATCTCGTAAAGAAATTCCTTTTGCCAAAATCCCTGTTTTCAGGAAAAAGAAAGAGCCCCAAAGGCTGTGGAGACGGGGATTGTGGCTGCCATTAGATTTTTGGATAGGTGCATTTAGAAGTGAGTATTGAGATATAAGTATTGAGAGTTTTGTTCTTTGTACTAGATGCTGGATTCTAGAAGTTAGATATTAGAATTTAGCATTAGACTCAACTTTAAACTTTATAACTTTGAACATTAAACCTGAAACTTTTTTCCTGCCAACTGCTACGGCCAACTCCTCTAAAGGGATTCTTAAAGAAAGAATAAAACTATCATAAAGAAAATAGAAAATCCAATACGATGTAAGCTTCTTTTCTTTAGTTTGTTACTACAAAACGAACTACCGCCATGCAAAAAATTATATATTGGCTTATGGCCCTGATCCTCTCTTTTTATTTTTCCACCCTCAGCGCCCAAAACATAAGTTCCAAGATCGTGGACTCCATTACACAACAACCCATTCCCTACGCCACGGTACAAATAAACAAGAAAGGGGTAATAACCAATGAGGAAGGACGTTTCAGTTTACTGCTGGATCCGGAAACCAAGGAAACCGATTCCCTTTTCATTTCCTGCATGGGATATGAAACCTTGGGCAGGCCCCTGAACGAATTTAAGGAAAGTGTCATTCTATTACGAGCAAAGCCCATAGAGCTGAATCCGGTTATTGTTAGCAATAAACAATATACAGCGGAAGAACTCATAGAGCAGGTGAAAATCAATATCGACAGAAATTACAGTACCAATCCCACAAAAAAGCGAGTGTTTTTCCGGGATTCCTACCATCAGACCCTTACCAAGGACAACTATACGTTCAAGGAGTCTACCATAGCGGCCCTCAACAAAAAGTTCCTGGACAGTGTATTGAATTCCATCCCTAAAAAATCCAGTCGCTACACGGAGATCCTTGGCGACTTTTATGGCAATTTTGAAAAGGAGAAGCAAAAACTGGACCTTATAAAAGCTTCGGACCTATACGATAAACAAAGTGAGCTGGACCTGACCTCATTGGAGGAAAAATTCAATGACATTCTCAGGAAAAATATTAAACCCGATTCCTATTTCAAAATAAAATCGGGCCTATTCGGCACCAAGGTGGACGCCGATGAATTTATGAGTTTCAAAACCGATTCCACTGATGCCGAGGCCCTGAAAAAGGAACTGCTGGAAAAGAAAAAAAAGGAAGAAGACCGAAAGAAAAATTTTGCCGCCTTTAAGAAGAACAGTTTAGGAAAAATTATGGAAAAACAGTTCTTTCTCAAAGATTCCGACCTCAACTTCATCCATAAGGATAATCGCTATGATTTTAAAATGGTAGCGTTTACCTATTGGGGCGATGATGCCGTTTATATATTGGATTTTGAGCCCAAAAGGGGGGCGGACTATAAGGGAAGGCTGTATATAAATGCCGATGATTTTGCCATTATCCGTTTGGATTACAACAATGTTAAATCATTGAGAACCTTTAATCTTTTAGGGATTTCCCTGGACCAATATTTGGACAGGGGCAAAATGATCTTCTCTAAAAATAAAGACGGGTTTTATTATTTGCGCTATTTAGAAGAAGAATTGGGGGCCAAAGTTGGCATAAAAAGACCTTTAAAAATAATTGAAAAAAACAAAAGGGTAAAGGGAAGGAACAAGCAAAATGAACTTTACCTAAAATTGGATATGGCCAGCAATGGTGTAAATAAGCACGAACTCATCCTTTTTGATACCGAGGTAATCACAGAAAAGGAACTCAATTCCATTAAGGAAAACAATACAGTACTTCCTACCTATATGCCCAATTACGATCCGGAATTTTGGAAGGGGTATAACATCCTGGAGCCTAACCAGGCCATTAAGGATTTTACGGCCCAAGTGGAGATCGATTGACAACTACTTTAGTTCATGGCAAAAATCGTCTTAATAAGGGTGCCCATTTAGTCCCGATAGTGGAAGATGGAACAAGGTTAGTACCTTTAGATATAAAATAAAGGCATTTAGGGGAACAGAATCTCCCCGGCCAACAAGTTGGCCACCTCTCTTTGTTAAAGAGGGGAGCTGAAAAAAGGGAAAATGAAAAAAAGCTCCTCCCTTTTCCAAAGGGAGGTGTCCCGCCCTTGGCGGGACGGAGGGATCAGGGAACAAGTTTACAAATAAATTTCCCTTCCGATAGTCCTTATTGGGAGAGGGCAAAAATTGCGGAAAATATTAGGGGATTAAATTTTATCATGTACTAACTACAACTACATTAAATTTTGAACAAAGGAATAGAGCAATAATGCCCAGCCCATTACCAATAGTAATCCGCCCAAGGGGGTAATAGGTCCCAAAATTTTGATTTTCCTCCCCTTTGCGGCACTAATGGAAAGACCGTAGATACTAAAGGAAAAAAGAAATACCCCAACAATAAAGCTATACACCATATACCTTTCCAAGCTAGTTTCCAGGTTAAAATTAAATCCCAGAACCAGCAACAAAATGGCATGGTACATTTGATATTTAACTCCGGTCTCAAAACTTTTTAACTGTTGTTCATTTAAGGTCCTTTTTAGGGCGTGCGCACCAAAGGCACCAAAAACTACTGCTAAAAAACCGTAAAGGGAACCCATTATATGAGCTATTAGTACCATACTGCTATTCCTTGGGTGGGTTGATCTTATTGGACAAAAACTGATACATCAGCTCGGTTTCCGTACTATCGGGCATATTCAAAAACAATTTCATGGAATCCCGATAGACCAACCTTATCTTTTGTTGGGACAGTTTATCCACATATACATATACCTTATTATTACTTAGGCTATCCTCTTTAAAAACACCTTTTTCCCTTTCCTTAACGGAGAAACCGTTGATACGCTCCATGGAAGGTATCTTTTCCACCATAGAAATACTGTCCATATCCGCATATGGAATCTTTGCGAAATATATCCCGGATAATATTTCCAGTTCCCCGTTTTCCGTCCTTACCCAATTTTTATAGTGTGCCGTAAAAGCCAGGACCACAACAATGATCGTGACCACAATTAGCAAATTGAGCATCCAATGCCTTTTTTCCGTTTTTCCCATATTAGTGAAGATAGACGATTAATTTATAAATAATGGAACATTTTAACCAAGTCCCACGTCCAATACCATCATAATTATAAACCCTCCTATAAAGCCCATAGTGGCAATATCCGTATGCTTATCCTGTTGGGTTTCCGGAATCACTTCTTCCACTACCACAAATATCATAGCTCCTGCCGCAAAAGCAAGTGCATAGGGCAGAATGGGCTGAAACGTAAGAACGGCCCAGGCACCCAGAACTGCGGCAATGGGTTCTACCAGGGCAGAAGCCTGACCAAACATAAAACTCTTTCTTCTGCTTAGCCCTTGCCTTCTTAATGGCATGGCAACGGCAAAACCCTCGGGAAAATTCTGGAGGCCTATTCCCAGGGCCAAGGCCACTGCCCCACCAATTGTGGCCCCTTCAAAACCTGCGGCCACCCCCCCGAACAATACCCCAACGGCAAGTCCCTCCGGAATATTGTGCAAAGTGATCGCCAATGTCAATAATGTGGTTTTATGCCATGGCGTTTTTATTCCTTCCTTTTCATTCTCTTTAAAGTTGATATGTAAATGCGGCAAGACCTTATCCAGGCCGAAAAGAAAAAATGCCCCCAATAAAAATCCGATCGCCGCCGGAATTACTTTTACAAATCCCTCCCCGGGACTCATTTCAATTCCCGGCGCCAAAAGACTCCAAAAGCTGGCGGCTACCATAACCCCTCCCGTAAAACCTAACATCCCGTCCAATACCGCACGGTTCATGGTCTTAAAGAAAAAGACCAGGGCTGCTCCCAAAGCTGTTAGCCCCCAAGTAAATAAGGTAGCATAAAAAGCGGCCAAAATAGGGTCTATTGATTCAAAATAATGGATAACCTCATTCATAGTTCATTATTGACTTTAATATACAAATTAGAGGCAATGACATGTGAAATCTGCATTTTTCTGCCGTCGATCTCGATATTTAACGACCCGTCAAACTCCTCTATCTCCATTACCCTTATTTGGTTCCCCAAAGCTATACCATTCTTGTCCAGGAATTTTAAAAAAGTAGCGGAGGAATCCTTGACCCCAACACATACCCCAACGGTACTTTTGGGCACCTCGCTCAATAATTCCCTGTCCCTTTCCTTAAATCCTCCATTCTTGTCCGGAATGGGATCACCATGCGGATCAAACTTTGGAAATGCCAACAGCCTATCAAGGCTATCTATCAATTTATCACTTTTAATATGCTCCAACTGCTCCGCCACTTCGTGCACCTCATCCCAGGAAAAATCCAGCTTCTCTACCAAGAATACCTCCCAAAGCCTATGTTTTCTAATAATGCCCAATGCCGTTTTGTTCCCCAAAGCGGTCAATGAGACCCCCTGGTAACGCTTGTAGTTCACCAAATCCTTTTCGGACAATCTCTTTATCATATCCGTCACCGAAGAAGGTTTGGTCTCCATTAACTCGGCAATAGCGTTTGTGGCCACTTCCCGGGTACCCTTTCTTCCCAAATGAAAAATAGTCTTGATATAGTTTTCTTCTGAACGTGTCATGAAATACTTATTTAAGCAAAAATACATTTTTATTTGTAAAAACAAATTTTTAGATTTGTCTAAAAATAAATTTAGTTAAAACATGAATACAATAAAATTCTTGTTCCTATTTATAGTAGTAATCTTTTCCTTCGCTCTCGGACAAGCTCAAAACTTTGAAATTGAAGGTACCGTAACCCATAACGGGCTGGCCGTCCCTTTTGCAAATATTTACCTTAAGAATACGGATATAGGCACTTCTTCCAATGAAGATGGCTTCTATAAAATAAGTATTCCTAAAAGTGAATCCTATACATTGATGGTATCAGCACTGGGATATGCTCCCTACCAAACCAAAATCATCCTCGAAAAAAAAGAACCTGTTGTTCTGGATATTTCCCTGCAGCCCTCTATGGAGTCTTTGGAGGAAATGGTGGTTACGGGTACCCTAAAACCGGTCAGTCGCTTGGAGAGTCCCGTTCCGGTGGAAGTCTACTCCCCTGCCTTTTTCAAAAAAAATCCGACCGCCAGTATTTTTGAAGCCTTACAAAATGTAAATGGGGTCCGGCCTCAGATCAACTGTAATGTTTGCAATACAGGCGATATCCATATCAACGGCCTTGAAGGGCCATATACCTTGGTACTCATAGACGGAATGCCCATAGTGAGTGGATTGGGAACGGTGTACGGTCTTACCGGAATTCCAAATTCCTTAATAGAACAGATAGAAATTATTAAAGGACCTGCTTCCAGTTTATATGGTAGTGAGGCTGTGGGAGGATTAATCAACATTATTACCAAAAACACCTTGACCGCCCCCGAATTTGTAGCAGATGGCTTTACGAACAGTTGGGGGGAATACAATTTGGATTTGGGGGGCAAGTTGAAGCTCGGCAATAAAGCCGATATACTTCTAGGGGTAAACTACTTTACTTACGATAATCCGATTGACCGGAATGGCGACAACTTTACCGACCTCACCTTACAAGATAGAATATCGGTATTTCAAAAATGGAATTTTAAAAGGGCAGATTCCCGTTTGTTTTCCCTTGCCGGCCGATTTTTCTATGAAGACCGTTGGGGGGGTGAAATGCAATGGACACCAGAATTTAGAGGTGGAAATGAGGTGTACGGGGAAAGCATCTATACAAGGCGTTGGGAGATTTTGGGCAAATACCAGCTCCCCTGGGCAGCAAATATGCTGTTCTCTTTTTCGTACAATGATCATGACCAAAACTCGGTGTATGGCGATGTTCCTTATCTGGCACAGCAGCGCATTGGCTTTGGACAACTTACATGGGACAAAACCTTGGGCAAAAATGATTTGCTGTTTGGAACCTCCATTCGCTACAATTATTATGACGATAATACTCCGGCCACTTCCGGAGGGGAGGAAAATGAACCGGATAGGGTTTGGATTCCCAGTCTTTTCGCACAAAACGAAATTGCCGTGGCAGAAGAACACTCCCTACTAATGGGACTGCGCTATGACTATGATAGCCGACATGGTTCTATTTTTACCCCCCGGGCGGCCTATAAATGGAAAATAACGGATAATGATATTTTTCGAATAAATGCGGGTACCGGTTTTAGGGTGGTAAACCTCTTTACAGAAGAGCATGCAGCCCTTACCGGGGCCAGGGAAGTTGTTATTGCCGAAGCGTTAAAGCCCGAGCGTTCCTCCAATATCAACCTGAATTATCTAAAGAAAATGTATGCCGGCAATGGGACTTTTATCGGATTGGATGCCTCCCTGTTCTATACCCATTTTAGCAATCAGATCCTACCGGATTATGACACCGATCCCAATCAGATCAGATATGCCAATTTAGATGGAAAATCAGTTTCCAAAGGATTTAGTGCCAATTTGGATATGGCTTTTCCCAGTGGCTTAAAGCTTATATTGGGGGGTACCTACCTAGATGCAAGTGTCACCGAAAAGGAGGTTACCACACGGCAGATCCTTACCGAAAGATTTTCCGGAACCTGGAACATTTCCTATCCCATTCAGTCCTTAAACCTCGCCATCGACTACACCGGAAATCTCTATGGCCCCATGCGATTGCCCTTGTTGGGCAATTTAGATCCCAGGAAGGAGTATTCCCCTACCTGGAGTATCCAAAACATACAGTTTACCTACAAAGGCTTTAACAACTTTGAACTCTATACAGGGATTAAAAATCTGTTGGACTGGACACCCAACAGAGGAAACCCATTTATTATTGCCCGAGCCAATGACCCTTTTGATAAGGATGTCGCTTTTGATTCCAACGGCAATGCGCTTGCCACGCCCAACAATCCTTATGCGCTCACCTTTGACCCAACCTATGTCTACGGCCCCAATCAGGGCATAAGGGGGTTTTTGGGGTTGCGGTATACGGTAAATTGATACTTGGACTTTAATTAGGTTTTTCTTCTTTTCTAATTTCAAAGCCATCTTATTTTCTACCCTAAAAAACCAATTTTAAAGGGCATTGGAATGTTCTGGCGTAACAGTTATTTTAAAATTTAGAGGCTCCCGATCATTCCCATTTTTCCATTTCCGGTGTTCAAAAAGTAAAAAGGAGTCCATCATGGAAAAATAGAATAAATGCAATTCATTTTGGTATTGACAAAATATAACCATTTTATAATCAATGGTTTAATATGTGATAAAAATACGCCATTGTAGTCTATTATGTTAAATGCATAAGTTTTTTCTTCCAAATGTTAATAATTTCATACAAATGTTAATTATATTTTAAAAAAATTTATATTTTTGACATAATAGCTAACTAAACACTCAATATTTATGAACAACCAATTAAAGATTCGCAATATTTGCGATATTCGCAATTTTGTTGCTTTTGCATTATTTGTATTCCTTATGGGCATTACAAATGCACAAGGGCAAGGAATTACAGTATCAGGAACAATAACCTCCGCATCGGATGGGTTGCCACTTCCCGGTGTTTCTATTGTAGATGTAAATGATTCCAGCAAGGGGGTCATTACAGATTTTGATGGAAATTATACCATCTCGTTATCCTCCGGAACTACTAGTTTGCGCTTTAGCTCCATTGGTTTTAAAACTACCGTATCGGCAGTTAATAACCGAACCACCTTAAACCTCACCATGGAAGAAGATGTTGCCAGCTTGGATGAAGTGGTGGTGGTTGGTTATGGTACCCAGAAAAGAGCTACCGTATCGGGAGCTGTAGCCTCGGTAAAAGGAGAGGAATTGACCAAATCGCCTACGGTAAACCTTACCAATTCCCTTTCAGGTAGGGTAGCTGGTCTATTTGTACAGCAAGCAAGTGCCGAACCCGGGTATGATGATGCTTCCATTAGAATTAGAGGTACCAATACCTATAATAATACCGGGGCCTTAGTAGTGGTAGATGGAATCCCCGACAGGGATGGTGGACTTTCCAGAATCAATCCGGCAGATATAGAAAGTATTTCAGTACTTAAAGACGCCTCGGCAGCTATTTACGGGGCTAGAGCCGCTAATGGGGTTATTTTGGTCACCACTAAAAGAGGTAAGTCCGGAAAACCAAAAATTACATACTCTTCCATGCAGGGCTGGGCCAGGCCAACGGTCATTCCCGAGATGGCAAACGCGGCACAATACGCCGAATTAAGAAATGAACTGGAAGTATACAACCTTCCCGTAGCAGAATGGCAAGGTGCTACCAATGGCTTTGCTTCCACAGGAAGCTACACAAGACCCGACGGTTCGCAGAGGGATGCCATATATACCCCTGAGGACATAGAACTTTTTAGAAACGGGCAAGACCCTTGGGGGCACCCAGATACCGACTGGTTCGGGGAAACCTTCAAAAGAGGTTCATCACAGGAAAAACATACTATGCAGCTTACAGGGGGTAGTGAGAATTTTAACTACTTCAGTTCCTTGGGGTATCTAAAGCAGGATGCCTATTACAAAAACTCTGCTACAGGCTATGAACAATATGACATTCGTATAAACCTTGATGCCAAGATCAGCGATGCCATTTCGGTAAAGTTGGGCGTACTGGGAAGGGAAGAGCTACGGTATTTCCCTACAGAATCCGCAGGTTCCATCTTTAGAATGCTAACAAGGGGAAGGCCTACGGAACCGGCCTATTGGCCCAATGGACTTCCCGGACCGGATATTGAAAATGGGCAGAATCCGGTTGTAATTACCACCAACGATACAGGCTATGACCGTGACACTAGGGACTACTTTCAATCCAATGCTACCGTGGATATCAAAATTCCCTGGATAGACGGATTAACCTTACAGACAACAGCAGCCATAGACAAAAGCTTTAATAACCGAAAGGTATGGAGAACCCCCTGGTTTTTATATTCATGGGACGGGGTCAATAGGGATGCATCCGGGCTTTCAGCTGTTCAAAGGGGGCCTGCGGAACCCAACCTCAGGCAATTTTCACAGAACCGCCTAAGCATCTTACTGGGAGCCAATCTACAATATCAAAAATCATTTGGCAACCATAACTTATTGCTAATGGCAGGGACCAACAAGGAAACTAAAACCTATGAGGGTATTGAGGCTTATAGAAGGTTCTTTATCTCCCCCGTTATTCAAGATCTGTTTGCAGGGGGCAACGACCAACAATTCAATACAGGGTCCTCTAACAAAGCATCACGTTTAAACTATTTTGGACGGGTGTCGTATGACTTCAACGAAAAATACCTGATGGAGTTCTTGTGGCGCTATGATGGTTCCTATCTTTTTCCGGAGGATACCCGTTATGGTTTCTTTCCCGGCTTTTCGGCAGGTTGGGTAGTTACAAAGGAGTCGTGGTTTGAGAATTCGACCAGCGATTCATTTTTGAATCATCTGAAACTACGTGCTTCCTGGGGGCAATTGGGTAATGATGCCTTTAACGATGACGAATTTCCTGCCAATCAGTTTTTGGCCAGTTATGGCTTTGGCACCTATGTCATGAACAATTCCTTAATAACGACCCTGGCAGAATCCAGGGTGCCAAATCCCGGTATTACATGGGAAATTGCGACAAATATCAATGTGGGCCTTGATACCCGCTTCCTAAAGAACAAAATGAACCTGGAGTTTGATTGGTTCCTCAACAAAAGAACGGATATCCTAACCACCCCATCGGCCTCTTTGCCCGCATTATCGGGAATTACACCCCCTCGCCAGAACTTTGGGGAGGTAGAGAACAAGGGATTCGACTTTATTCTGGGCTACAATGATTTTATTGGTGATGAATTTAGCTATGGCATCACCTTGAACGCGGGGTATGCCAAGAACAAGATTATCTTTAATGATGAAGCTGAAGGGGCTCCCGAATGGCAAAGGGCCACCGGACGTATGATAAACGCTCCCTTGGTCTATGGATATGATGGTATATTCGCTACCCAGGCCGAGATAGATGCCGAAACCTTGGATTATTCGGGTATCGTCAACAATCTAAGACCCGGCGACATGAGAATTGTAGATTATAATGGAGATAACCGAATAACACCGGAAGATCGTTACCGAACCGACAAAAATGTCAACCCTACTTTACAGGGAGGTGTAAACCTAACCTTAGGTTACAAAAATTTTGACTTGGCCGTTCTATTTCAAGGGGCCTGGGGAGGTGAATTATTTTTTAACTTTAATGAAGCCGGCACCATAGGCAATTATTTGGAGCGGGATTACAATAATAGATGGTCCGTCAATAATCCAAGTAGCGTACACCCCCGAATAACCAACAGGGCCGATCAATATTATAGTAATGGTAATACTTACTGGAGACAGGATACGGACTACATGAGGGTAAAGAATTTTGAACTGGGCTATAACATGCCCGAAGAGGTAACTTCCCGTGTTGGTCTTAGTGCTTTAAGGTTCTACGTTAACGGAGCAAACCTGTTTACCTGGACCGATGCCATCTTCGACCCCGAAGGGCTTAATACCAGTGGACGGGACTACCCCGTATCAAGAATCTTAAGTGTCGGATTTTCCCTATCATTCTAAAAAGAAATATTATGAATATCAAAAAATCATTTATAGCATTGGGTACGGTCTTGATGTTGGGCTTTATTACTGCCTGCAACGATGACTTTACCAATATTACGCCGTTAAGCGAAGTTTCAGGAGCTAGTGTATGGTCCGATCCGGGCCTTGCAGAAGCCGCAGTTAGCGGAATATATCTTGGCCTTGGACCAGGGGGCCTGGACGAACAAATGTTGGCTTCCTTGTCCGATGAGGCAATTTTTACCCATACCGGTAGGGGTATTAATACGGTTAATGAATCCCGTTCCAATTCGGATGAAACCGGATGGATTCACGCCAATTGGGATTGGAACAATATGTACGCCCATCTACGGGATGCCAATTTGGCCATTGCCAATTTGGGAAGCGGAGGCCTTAGCGATGCCGAACTTGTTGATAGACTTTTAGGGGAGGCCCATTTTATGAGGGCCTACTACTACCAACAATTACTGCGGTTTTATGGCGGAGTGCCTTTGTTGGACGAACCTTTGGAATTGGATTCCGACTACAACATTCCGCGAAACACATACAGTGAATGTGTAGAATTTATAGTTGCTGAATGTGAACGGGCCTTTGAATTGCTAAACGGCAAGAGTATGGCTTCCGGCCGTGCCAACGCCACTGCGGCACTGGCTTTGAAGGCAAGGGTATTGCTATACGCTGCCAGCGATTTTCATGATTTTCCCACAGCGTCAGCCAATTCTTCCCTGTTCTCCACTTATACGAATCCTGAATTGATAGCCTATACGGAAGGTAGTCAAGAACAACGCTGGATAAGGGCACGGGATGCGGTCAAAGCTGCGCTCGACTATTCCAGTGCCGGTTATAAATTGGGCCTAACCTCCCCCGTCTCCCTCGATGAAGGAGAGCAAAATTATTTGGATATGTCCTTGGCCAGAAACGGAGGTGAAAGTGATATTATTTGGGAGCGGCAGTATGTAGCGCAAGAAGGCCCTGGAAGGCGAATCGGTCTCTTTAACGGACCCAATGGCTATCAAAACTGGGCCGGTAATACCCCACTTCAAAACCTAGTGGACGATTATGCCATGATGGATGGTTCCAAATTTGACTGGGATAATCCGGCCCATGCCAGTAGCCCTTATGAAAATAGGGAACCCCGTTTCTATGCTACCATTCTGTACGATGGAGCCGATTGGAAACCAAGACCCGCAGCTTCCGCCGATAGGGATCCGGCCAATCAAATACAGACCGGCCAATATGAAGTCAACGGTTCTGGAAGTGTTACAACACACTTTGGTTTGGACACCCGTCAAAGTCCAATAGAGGATTGGAACGGTACCCGAAGTGGTTATTACTTTAAAAAATTCACTGAGCCAGATCCTGCATTTGTGGATCAAACGGATTTTCAAACCATTCCCTGGCCTTTCATTAGACAAACAGAACTGGTATTGAACTATGTAGAGACCCTACTGGAAACAGACGAAGAAGCAGAAGCCCTTACTTGGCTAAACCAAATCCGGTATAGAGTTGGTCTTCCGGCTATTGTAGCCTCTGGGGAAGATCTGGTCGAAGCATACAGAAATGAAAGACGACTGGAACTTGCCTATGAAGAACATAGATATCATGATGTACGTCGATGGATGATTGCCCCAACAACAAGCGGAGCGCCTGCCGTGGGGATACAAATTACAGGTGCACTCAAGCCCGGGGCCAATGTTTCTACATACAAATACGACCCTTCCAATTATGATTATTCCTATGTCCCGACCGTAGTAGATCCAGGATTCGAAAACCGACTTTGGTTGGATAAATCCTATTTTGTGCCCATAAGGATAGCAGAAATTAATGCCAATACGGCTTTGATTCAAAATCCGGGTTACGACTAACACAATTAGATCAAGATTTGATTCCATCCCCTAAAAAGGGATGGAATCTGTATTTTTGTAAGTATATGAAAAAGACCCTACTACCCTATTTTTTTTATCTTTCGACTGTCCTGGTCTTTATTATCTATAGCTGTAAAAATTCGGAGGATAATAAAAATTCCAGTAGCAATGAAGATACGGAAAAATCCGGCCCTACTGTGTTCACTTTATTGTCTCCGGAAAAGACCAATATTACATTTCAAAACCAACTGAAAGAAACTCTAAATGCCAATGTATTGTTGTACGAATACATGTACAATGGCGGTGGTGTGGCAACAGGCGATTTTAATAATGATGGATTTATTGACCTCTATTTTACTTCCAATATGGGAGAAAATAAGTTCTACATCAATAAAGGCGGGATGCGGTTTGAAGATATTACCCAAATATCCAAAATTCAAGGAAGAACAGGGCCGTGGAAGACAGGGGCCACTGCCGTGGATATCAATGGAGATCATAAACTGGATCTATACTTATGCTATTCGGGAACAATGCCGGAAGAAAAAAGGGCAAATCAATTATTCATCAACCTTGGCAATGACGCCAACGGTATTCCTATTTTTGAGGAAAAATCACAAGAATACGGTTTGGCAAGCCCTGCATTTAGTAATCAGGCCTATTTTTTTGACTACGACCATGATGGAGATCTGGATATGCTTTTGCTAAACCATAATCCAAAATCCCTTCCTATTCTCAACGAGGTAAGTACGGCAAATTTACTAAAGAAAGACGATTCCCTGCAAGGCGTCCGTTTATTTCGGCAAACTAAGGGGAAATTTGAAGATGTTACCGTAAATGCTGGGATAAGTGGTTCTGCCTTAACCTACGGTTTGGGCATAGGTATTAGTGATCTGGACAACGATGGGTGGGAAGATTTTTATATTTCCAACGACTATTCGGTTCCCGATTATCTATATATGAACAATAAAGACGGAACCTTTACCAATAAATTAAAAGAAAAAATGGGCCATACCAGTCATTTTTCCATGGGAAATGACATCGCAGATATAAATAATGACGGGTGGGCGGATATTTTTACTCTAGACATGCTGCCCGAGGACAATAAAAGGCAAAAACTTTTATTGGCTCCGGATAAATATGAAAAATTTGATTTGAATTTACGCAGTGGTTTCCATTATCAGTATATGCGTAACATGCTACAGCTAAACAATGGCAATGGAACATTTAGTGAAATAGGCCAATTTGCAGGAATCTCCAACACGGACTGGAGTTGGGCGGCATTACTGGCAGATTATGATAATGACGGTTGGAAAGATCTTTTTGTGACCAATGGATACTTCCGTGATTACACCAATCTCGATTTTATCAATTATATGGACTCTTACACGGAATCCAAGGAGCGGCTTAAAAAGGAAGATATTCTGGAAATAATCAAGAAAATGCCTGCCTCGGATCTTTCCAACTATATGTTTTCCAACCTAGGGGGTACCGGTTTTTCCAATACCACAAAATCTTTTGGACTTGATATCCCGGCCAATAGTAACGGTGCCGCCTATGCAGATCTGGACAACGACGGAGATTTGGATTTAATTGTGAACAACATCAACCAACCGGCGTTCATTCATCGAAACGAATCCCAACTTCACGGAAACCATTTTTTACAAGTAAAACTAAAAGGAACAAAACTGAATACACAAGGTATTGGTACAAAAGTAACTTTATACCAAGGAAAAAGATACCAAACCTTGGAGCAATTTCCGTCTAAAGGCTATTTATCAAACGTTTCTCCCGTACTTCACTTTGGTCTGGGAAAAGTTTCCCAGATCGATTCGGTCGTTATAAATTGGAACAACGGGAAAAAGCAAAGCTTGGTTGATGTGGTTTCAAATCAAACTTTAGAGATCGATGAAAAAAATGCAGCACCTTTTAGAACAAAAGAAATCAAACCGGTTTCCATTTTTAATGACATGGCATCCCCAATACCCTATAAAAATAGTTTATCCAATTTTAATGATTTTAAGCGTCAATCTTTGTTAATTGAACAATTCTCCCATTCCGGACCTCTTATGATCAAAGGGGATATTAATAAAGATGGTTTGGAAGACATTTTTATAGGTGGTGAAAAAGGCATGGGAGCAAGTCTGTTTATTCAGAAAAAGGATGGGAATTTTATTAAAATGAAAAGTACCATTTTTGAAATGGCCAAAGAGAGTCATGATGTGGAAGCCGTAATATTTGATGCCAATGGCGATGGTAATCCGGATATTTATGTAGCCAGCGGAGGTTATCACGATTATTCAGAAAACGATTCCCGGTTACAGGACCGATTGTATTTTGGGGACGGGCGTGGAAACTTTAGCATAAACGAAGCCAGCTTACCACCAATGTGGACAGGCAAAGGAACTGTTACGGTTCTGGATGTAAACCAAGACGGACACCCCGACCTCTTTGTAGGGAGTAGGATAATTCCCGGGAGATATCCGGAAATACCGGAAAGTTATCTTCTTGTAAACGATGGGAAAGGTAATTTTACAAACCAAATTAAAATCATTGCCCCGGAACTGGAAAATTTAGGCATGGTAACGGATGCCATTTGGATTGATCTCGATGGGGACAACAATAAAGAATTAGTGGTTGTAGGGCATTGGATGCCCATAACCGTATTTAAAAATAGTTCCGGAAAATTACAAAAAGAAACAGATCCCTATTTTGACAAACCGTTTAATGGATGGTGGAACACCATAAAAACAGGTGATTTTAACAAGGATGGAAAACCAGATCTCATTGTCGGTAATTTAGGTACAAATACCCAATTTAAGCCGACCGATGAGGAGCCAGCGGAACTCTATTATAAGGATTTTGATGAAAATGGCTCTGTAGATCCTTTGTTTTGTTACTATATACAAGGTAAAAGTTACCCTTATCTTACAAGGGATGAGCTTTTGGGGCAACTCGGTGGTCTTCGCTCTACCTTTACAAGTTATGAAAGCTATGCCAACGCCACAATAACCGATATATTTGATCCCAAAGAGTTATCAAAGGCGGATCGGTTAACCGCAAACCACATGAAAACAACATTGTTTTTAAGTAATGGAGATCACATTTTTAAAGTTATGGACCTCCCGGAACAGGCCCAGTATGCACCGGTACAAACCTTGGTAGTATCCGATTTTAATACAGACGGCAATGAAGATCTTATTTTGTTGGGGAACAGTAATTATTTTAAATTAAGAATAGGAAAATTCGACGCTAATTATGGCACGTTGTTAATGGGGAATGGTGACGGAACATTTAATTTTATCGAACAAAAAAAATCAGGTCTAAATATTTCAGGAAACGTGCAGAGTGCGATTACTATCGATAATACATTATTTTTGGGGATGTCCGGTGACTCATTAAAAACCTACAAACTCTCAAAGTAAAGATTTTCACCCTTAAAATGATATACGATTACATTATTATAGGTGCAGGTGCCTCCGGTCTGTTATTGGCCAATGCAATGGGAAAAGATAGTTACTTTGCGGAAAGATCAATTCTTTTATTGGACAAGGATTTGGATAGCCCCAATGATCGTACCTGGTGCTTTTGGGAAAAGGGCGAGGGCGAATTTGATGCCATTCTACACAAAACCTGGAATCATATTTTGGTGGCGGATGACAGCTATTCCAAACGGATGGCCATTGACCCCTACAAATACAAGATGATCAGGGCCGAGGATTTTTACAATACCTCCCGCACAGCAATAAATGGGTACGCCAACATCTCTTTTTTAAAAGGAAAAGTTGTCGGCATTGATGAAAGGGATGATCAAGTTATTGTAACCACGGATTCACATACCTTTTTCGGCAAAAAAGTGTTCAATAGTATTTTCGACTACAAACCCCTGTTACAACAAAAAAAATATCCGGTACTACAGCAGCATTTTATGGGGTGGTTTATTAAGTCCGACAGCCCCGTTTTTGACCGTGAACAGGCTACTTTTATGGATTTTTCCATCCCCCAGAACGGAAACACCCGATTTATGTACGTACTTCCACTTTCTGAAACGGAAGCCTTGGTGGAGTATACCCTATTCTCCAAAAATCCACTTTCTACCCAAGAGTATGAAGAAACAATAAGGAACTATATTAAAAATAATCTGTCCTGTAACCAATACGAAATATTGGATAGGGAAAAGGGAAACATCCCTATGAGCTGTTATGATTTTAATATCCACAACAGTACTAACCTTATGCATATCGGGATTGCAGGCGGATGGGCCAAACCCAGTTCCGGCTACACTTTTATAAGGACACATCAAAAAACAAAGGCCTTAATTCCCTTTTTAAAGAAAAATAGCTCCCTAGACACCTTTTTAAAAAAGGACCGCTTTTGGTTTTATGACCTCCTGTTGTTGGACATTCTTTCCAGGGATAATAGTAAAGGGCGACTCATTTTTGGACAATTGTTCAAAAATCGCAACCCGCAAAAAATCTTTGCCTTTTTGGATGAAAAAACCACCATATGGCAAGACCTAAGTATCATTTTGGCCTGCCCTAAAAAAGAGTTTATCCGAGCCTTTTTAAATAGGCTATTTCTAATTTAACAAGCAATATTTTATAATACTGATATATACACGTATATTTTGCTCCTTTTAAGACCAATGTAAACCCATGCGAAACAACATTTCCTTTAGAATTGCCCTCATAGTTACTCTTTTTGGCATTTTGGCCATGTCCTGCGATAAAAAACCGAAGCAACCACAGGAACCTCTGTTGGTCATTAAAGAGGATACAACAACTGTCCGGACCAGATTTAAGGAAATTAGGGAGAGTGTTCCTGCACAAGTTGCCGAAGGACTAACCCTGTCCTTATGGGCTTCGGACTCTTTGGCCCCGGATCCGGTGGCCATGTCCGTAGATGACCAGGGCAACATATACCTGACCAGGACCAATCGCCAAAAAAATTCAGAATTCGACATTAGGGGATTTAGGCATTGGATGACCCCATCCATTGCCCTACAATCCGTGGCAGACCGAAAGAACTTTCTTCATGAAACCTTCGCTACCGAAAAAAGTTCGGAAAACGAATGGCTAAAGGACCTCAATAGGGACAGTATCCATGATTGGAGGGACCTTGCGGTTCAAAAGGAAGAAGTTTGGAAGTTACAAGACCAGGACGGCAGTGGCACGGCCGATGTTGCTACAAGAATTCTGAACGATTTTCATGAAGAAACATCCGATGTGGCAGGAGCCCTACTGGTAAGAAAAAATGACATGTTCGTGGGTATTGCCCCGGATATGTGGAGAATTACCGATGAGGACGGGGATGGTATTATGAACGATAAAACCTCTATTTCCCATGGTTATGGGGTGCATATCGGTTTTGGGGGCCATGGAATGTCCGGAGCTGTTGAAGGCCCTGACGGTAGAATCTATTGGGGTATTGGCGATATTGGGGCGAATATTACTACCCCGGACGGAACACGGCATAAATATCCCAACCAAGGTGTTATAGTCAGATCCAACCCGGACGGAAGTGATTTTGAAGTTTTTGCCGCAGGGGTCCGTAATACCCACGAATTTGTCTTTGATGAATACGGTAATATTATTACGGCAGACAATGACGGGGATCATCGTGGGGAGAGCGAACGATTGGTGTATATTGTGGAAGGCTCCGACGCGGGATGGCGCTCCAACTGGCAATATGGCAAGTATACGGACCCCAAAAACAATGGGTATAATGTTTGGATGGACGAAAAACTATATGTTCCACATTGGGAAGGCCAGGCTGCCTATATTATCCCTCCCCTGATGAACTTTCATAATGGTCCCACCGGAATGGCATACAATCCCGGAACTGCCCTGGGAAAAGAATGGCGTAACAAATTTTTTCTGGTGGAATTTGTGGGCAACCCAAGTAGATCCCATATATGGAGCTTCGACCTAAAACCAAAAGGCGCCTCTTTTGAATTAAATAAGGAACAGGATATACTGAGCGGAATCCTACCTACGGGAATCCGTTTCGCCCCGGATGGGGCATTGTATATTGCCGATTGGATAAACGGCTGGGATACCAAAAATTACGGCCGGGTCTGGAAATTGGATGTGGCCCCGAATAAGAATAATCTAGAGGCGGAGAGAAAGGAAACAGAGCGACTCATGACCTTGGATTATGCAGATCAAAATATAGACCAATTGATCCAATTCCTTTCCTATCCCGATATGCGGATTCGCCAAAAAGCCCAGTTTGAACTGGCAAAAAGGGACAGCAAAGGATTTAATGCCTTTAATAGGGTTATTGCAACGGGAAATAATCAATTGGCCCGGGTCCACGGTATTTGGGGCATTGGCCAATTGGCAAGACTTAAATTGGACAGGGCCGAACCTTTATTGAACCTATTAAAGGACAGCGATGCGGAAATAACGGCACAAGCGGCAAAAACCTTGGGAGATGTTAAATATGGCGGTGCGGCCAAAGATTTAATTCCCTTACTGGGGCACAACAATGCCAGGGTCCGTTTCTTTGCCGCCCAGGCCTTGGGAAGGATAAAAGATAAGAACGCAATCCAACCATTGCTTACCATGCTGGAAGCGAATAATGATGAAGACCTATACTTAAGACATGCCGGGGTATTGGCCCTTGCCAGAATTGGGGAAGTGGCCCCAATCGTTGCCTTGGCAAACAACGAAAGCAGAAGTCTGCGCCTTGCCGCCGTCCTGGTATTGAGACGCCTACAAAATGAACAATTGGCCTTGTTTTTACAGGACGAGGATGAATTTATTGTAACCGAGGCAGCGAGGGCCATCAATGACGATTGGTCTGTTGAACCCGCTCTACCTGCATTGGCCTCCCTGCTAAAAGAGGAAAAATATACTTCAGAGCCTTTATTGCGCAGAAGCATTAATGCCGCGCTTAGGGTCGGTGGCGAGGATGAACTGGACCTATTGGTCAACTTTGCAAAAAGGGAATCCATTTCAAGCATTCTTAGGAGCGAAGCATTGGCAACCATTGGCACTTGGGCCTCCCCGTCCGTATTGGACAGGGTAGATGGCCGCTATAGAGGTGAAATCAACAGGGACGCCCATATGGTAAGACAGAAAATAGAACAATTTATTCCCGATTTCCTTAAAGATAAAAATCCGGACATTTTGGTGGCTATGGCCAAGGCTATAAGCACATTGAAGATAGAAGGGTATAATGACCAACTGGCCCGGATTATGAAGCAACATGCCTCCGCGGAGGTACGCTCTGCCATGCTAGCGGCACTTGGGGATCTAAATTACACCAAAATAGAGGATGCCATGAAAATAGGCATGTCGGACAAGGATCGGGGTGTCCGTACCGTGGCGGTCGGCCTGGTAACCCAACTGGATCTCCCCAAAGAGAAACTCCCCGCCATTGTGGAACCCATATTTAAAAGTGGTTCCATTGTAGAGCAACAGAAAATGTTGGCCGTTCTTGGAAAAATGCCCCTGGAAAAAAGTAGGGACGTTTTAATCTCCCTTATTAAACAGGGAATCGATAAAAAACTTTCCAATGGCGTTATTTTAGATTTAACGGAAGCCGTTGAAGCAACGAAATCCGAAGAACTCATCGATCAATTAAGTAGTTTAAAAGCCCATGGAGATGGTTTGGAAGCCTATGCGGAAACCCTAAACGGAGGGGACAGACGGGAAGGCTATCAATATTTCAATACCAATTCCGCCGGACAGTGTGTTAGATGCCATGCCCTTGGCGGTACAGGTGGTGCGGTGGGCCCGGCCTTGGACAATATAGGCAACGTATTGGGCAGGGAACAGCTTCTGGAGGCCCTGATCAATCCCAGTGCACGTTTGTCTCCCGGATATGGAATGGTTACCGTTACCCTAAAGGACGGGCAAACGGTTACAGGAATATTGGAAGAGGAGACCGAGGATGAGCTAATACTAAAAACCTCGGATGCGGAACCTATGGAAATTGCCCTGTCCAGAATAGACAAAAGACATAATATGGCTTCTGGAATGCCCGCAATGGGCACTATAATGACCAAAAGGGAAATAAGGGACGTAATCGAATTTTTGGCCGGTTTGAAAAAGGATTGACCGTATAGCCCCAATGGGCTTTGTTACAGCCTAAACCTCTCGATTCATTAAGGCAGTACCGAACTGCCTTAATACTTCTTTTTTAGCAGGTTCCAAGTGTAACATTTCCAAGGTTTTGAAGGCACTATCGGTATAACTTTTAATTTCTTCAATTGTCCTGGATACTGCTCCTGTTTCTTCAAACAGTTCCCTAACGGTACTTATTTTCTCTGTTGGATCCATGGGTTTTATGGAATACAAATGTTCCAATTCCTGTGCCTGGGCCAAGGTGCCCATTTCCAGGGCTTTCAAATACAAATAGGTCTTTTTGTTTTCAATAATATCGCCCCCAACCTGCTTGCCAAAACTCCTGGGATCCCCAAAAGCATCCAAATAATCGTCCTGCAACTGAAAGGCAATGCCCAGGTCCTTTCCAAAATCATATATTAAATTCTGTTCTTCGTCCGGCCTATTGGCAATTATAGCCCCCATTTTCATAGCTGCGGCAACCAATACGGCCGTTTTATACCGGACCATCAACAAATATTCCGGAATACTTACATCTTCCCTGTTCTCAAAATCCATATCGTACTGCTGCCCCCCACATACCTCCAATGCCGTTTTAGTGAACAATTGCATCAATTCCTTAAAAATGGGTGCAGGGTAACTTTCCAAAAGCTGGTAACTGTAGATCAGCATGGCATCCCCGGACAAAATTCCGGTATTCAGGTTCCATTTTTTATGCACCGTCGTTTTTCCCCGCCTTAGAGGGGCCTCATCCATAATATCATCATGTACCAATGAAAAATTATGGAACACTTCTATCGCCAATGCCGCATCCATAGCGCTTTTAGGTGCCGCCCCAAAAAGATCGGCCGTCATTAAGGTTAAAATAGGCCGCAAGCGCTTTCCTCCCAAGTTTAAAATATAAGTAAAGGGCTCATATAAATTAACAGGTTCCTTAATTTTTATTTTGGCCCCCAAATGAGACATAAAATCCGACCTGTATTGTTCGAGCTTATACATAAAGGCAATTTTCTTTCAAAAATACACTAAAACATGGCACCATCAAATGGAACCTGTTCGGGCCCATAAATCTTCCCCCATGTTAAGAAAACATAAAACCTAGGAAACTTTTTTTGTTTTTAAAGTTTCCTAGGTTATATTTGCAGCCTGTATGAAGGAAAAAATATTAGAAAAAGCAACGGATATGTTTTTGAACCTTGGGTTCAAAAGTGTTACTATGGATGATTTGGCAAACGAAATGGGGATATCAAAAAAAACGATCTATACCCATTTTGAAAATAAGACCAGATTGGTACAGGAATGTACCTTTAGTCTTTTTAACCAAATTAATTCTGGAATTGACTTTATCTGTACAACTGGCAAGAATCCTATTGAAGAATTGTATGCAATTAAAAAGTTTGTCATTTCACATTTGAAGGATGAAAAATCTTCCCCCCAATACCAATTGCAGAAATACTACCCAAAAATCTTTTCCAACCTAAGGAAAAAGCAATATGAACTTATGCAGGAATGCACGATCAATAATATTAAAAGAGGTTTGGAACTGGGTATCTACAGAGAAAATTTAAATGTGGAATTCGTATCCCGAATCTATATTTCCGGCGTTGCCAGCATTAAGGACGAACGCTTCTTTCCGGAAGGAAATTTCTCGCCCAAGGATTTACAGGACTATTTTCTTGAATATCATTTGCGCGGTATCGTAACACCAAAAGGTAGAAAGATACTAAATGATATTATTGATACAACTTATGAATAAAAAACAGCTGAATGACCTTATCTAAAAACTTTAAAGCCAATTTTATGAGAAACAGTTTTTTAGCACTATTGATGCTATTTACGACTATTTGGTCCTACGCCCAGGAACAGACCTATAGTTTCACCTTGGAGGAAGCCATTAATTACGCCCTTGAAAATAACTATGGGGCCATTAATGCGGACAGGGATCTGCTGGACGCCCAAAAACAAAAATGGGAAACCATTGCTACCGGACTGCCACAAATAGACGGTGCCGTAAGCTATCAAAATCAATTGAAGCAGCCCGTTTCCCTTTTACCGGCAGAATTGGCCGGTGGAGAACCAGGTACTTTTATCCCCGTAGTTTTTGGACAGCCACAGACCGCCAGTGCCACAGCTACCTTAAAGCAACAGATTTTTGACGGATCCTATTTAGTGGGCATACAAGCGGCCAAAACATTTATAGCCTATAGCAACAACAATAAGGAAAAGACAGAACTGGAAATTCGAAAATCCGTTGTGGAATCCTATGGCAATGTCCTACTGTCCCAAGAAAGTGTAGCCATATTGGAAAAAAACAAAATCAATTTGGAGAAAAATCTTTTTGAAACACAAAAACTCTTCGAAAACGGATTAGGGGATGAGGAAAGTGTAGAGCAATTACAAATTACTTTATCCTCAATAGAAAATAATCTTAAAAATTCCATACGCCTTCGGTCCATTACCCTGCAAATGTTGAATCTAATAATGGGCTTGGATGTGGATGCCCCTACCCAACTCAAGGAAAATCTATCCGATCTGGCACAGAAACAAATAAGCCTGGACCTCCTGGAAGAAGATATGGTACTGGAGAACAATATCGATTTTAAAATAGGCACCAACTTGACCCAGCAGCGGGAATTGGAGCTAAAACTTCAAAAAAGCTTGGCGCTACCTACCCTAAACGCATTCGTAAACTACGGCAGTACTTCCTACAGCGATAAATTCAATTTTCTAAGTAATGATACGGACTGGTTTGATTCATCCGTGCTGGGACTGGACCTACATATCCCTATATTTAGCTCCTTGGGCAGAAGTGCCAAGACCGCCAGGGCAAAAATTGCTCTTGAAAAAGCCCGTACACAATTATCGGAGACGGAACAGAACATACGCCTTCAGCACAAAACGGCAAAAAGCAATTATCTGTTTTCCATTGAAGAGTATAATACCGCACAGGAAAATCTTGCCCTGGCAGAACGGATAGAAAATAAAAATCAAATTAAATATACGGAAGGCCTTGCCAGCAGCTTCGAGCTTAGGCAGGCACAAACACAGCTCTATGATGCACAACAGCAATACTTGCAATCCATGGTAGATGTTATCAATAGAAAAACGGAACTTGAAACCATACTAAATGAAAATTAGCCATGTCCTTAAAACTAAACATAAATACGAATAAACCAATAACCTCAACATTATCAACCCGAAATACGAACATAATGAAAAATTTGACCTCCATTCTCCTTCTGGCCCTTGTCCTATATTCTTGTGGCAGCGGGGCAGATAAATCTGTTGACAGCATTATTGCGGAAGCCGATCTGACCGCTATAAGGGCTAAAAAAAATGAACTTTCCGAAAAACAAAAAGAGTTGGAAAGCCAAATAAAGCTTCTGGATTCTACCATTGCCATATTGGATAAAAATGAACGTTTACCATTAGTGACCACGATTACCGCCCAACAGGAAGAATTTGTACACTACTTGGAATTGCAAGGAGATGTAATGACAAAACAGAACGTTCTTATCTATCCTGAAATGCAGGGAACCCTTATTAAGGTGCATGTAAAAGAAGGCCAAACGGTCAGCAAAGGACAACTTTTGGCCACCATAGATGACGGTGGACTTAGCAGTCAACTACAACAATTAAAGACAGAGGCAGCATTATCCAAAACCACCTTTGAGCGTCAAAAGCGTTTATGGGATCAAAAAATTGGTTCCGAAATTCAATATTTGCAGGCAAAGGCAAATTATGAGGCCCAGGAAAATACGGTAAGCCAGTTAGAGAGCCAGTTGGGGAAATCTTCCATCAGGGCCCCCTTTAGCGGTATTATCGATGATGTAATCAAAGATCAGGGAACGGTGGTTGCCCCGGGTGCAGGATCTGAAATCTTTAGAATTGTAAATCTTTCCGATATGTATATTGATGTAGAGGTTCCGGAAACCTATCTCGGCAGTATATCAGTAGGGAAGGAAGCGCAGGTCTATTTCCCTGTTTTGGGCGATACCATTATATCAAAGATTCGCCAGACCAGTAACTATATAAAGCCGGGAAATAGATCTTTTGGTGTAGAAGTGGCCGTTCCCAACAAGAACGGACTTATTAAACCAAACCTAAGTGCAAAAGTTAGGCTAAACGACTATAGTAATGAAAAAGCCATCTTGGTACCGCAAAGTATCATCTCTGAGAACTCTGAAGGACAACAATATACCTATATCGCAGAAAACCCGGACAGTGAAGGTGCGGCCATTGCCAAAAGGGTCATTATCACCACAGGAAAAACACAAAACGGTATGGTAGAAATTGTATCTGGTATAGTAGATGGAAACCATATTATAAAAGAGGGTGCCCGCAGTGTAAAGGAGGGTCAAAAAGTAAAAATTGTAAACTAAACGGTCCATGAGCAAACACAAAAAAAACGCAGATAAGGAATTTAGTCTATCATCATGGGCCATAGATAACCCGTCGGTAATCTATGTGATGATCGGCCTATTCCTATGGATTGGTTTCAACTCCTATATGGCCATGCCCCGGGAAGATTTTCCTGAAATTATTGAAACCAAAATTTATATCAGCACACCTTACCCCGGTAATACCGCTGAAGACATTGAAAGACTGATAACCGACCCATTGGAAGACAAGCTCAAGAACATTAGCAATGTAGTTGAGATCATATCTACTTCCCAGGAAGATTATGCCATTATTACCGTTGAGTTTGATGAGGAAATAACGGTAGAAGCTGCCAAGCAGAAGGTAAAGGATGAAGTTGATAGCGAAAAAGCAAGCGAGGATTGGCCCACATTTAACGGTGCCAAAGTAGAACCAAATGTCTTTGACCTGAACTTTTCGGAAGAGGTGCCCATCATGAATGTTAATTTTACAGGGGATTATCCAGTAGAAAAATTAAAGGATTTTGCCGAACACCTACAGGATATTATCGAAGATCTCCCTGAAGTTAAAAAGGCCGATATTCGCGGGGCACAGGAGAAAGAGGTGGAAGTAGCGGTAGACGTTTATAAAATGATGGCCGCCAAGGTAAGTTTTGACGACATTCTTGGAGCGATCAATAATGGCAATATGACCATGTCCGCAGGAAATTTTAAAACCAGCGGTCAACGGCGCACCATCCGTATTCTGGGAGAAATTGAAAAGCCCGGCCAATTGAATGATTTTGTAGTAAAATCCGAAAATGGCGCAGTGTACCTAAAAGATATTGCCGAAGTTCATTTCAATGAAAAGGACAAAACCACCTATGCCCGGGAATTTGGCGAAAATGTGGTGATGCTCGATGTAAAGAAACGGGCCGGCCGTAATGCCATATCCGCCGCAGATCAGATAAGGGAGATTATAAAACAGGAACAGGCAGAATACTTTCCAAGTGACCTGCACATCTCCATTGCCAATGATTCCTCCAGTAGAACCCTGAATCAGGTAGACGATCTGGTGAACAATATTATTTTTGGGATTATTCTGGTAGTTGGGGTGCTCATGTTCTTTTTGGGCTTCCGCAATGCCCTCTTTGTTGGGTTTGCCATTCCAATGTCCATGTTTATGTCCTTTATGATCCTGTCGCTATTAGGGTATACCCTGAACACCATGATCCTTTTTGGAATGATAATGGGTCTGGGAATGCTTGTGGATAATGGTATCGTGGTAGTGGAAAATGTATACCGTCTTATGGATGAAGGTATGCCACGCATCGAAGCTGCCAAAAAGGGAATTGGGGAAATTGCGGTTCCCATTATTATTTCAACCGCCACAACCGTTGCCGCTTTTGTTCCTTTAGGCCTTTGGCCCGGGATTTTTGGCCAATTCATGATATACTTCCCTATTACCCTATCGGTGGTACTTGGCTCCTCCCTTTTTGTGGCCATCTTTATGAATTCCATGCTGGTTTCCAGTTTTATGGAAATTGGAGAAAAGGAATTGACCGTGAAGCAATTGGTTCGTCTAAGCATCATTCTAGGTGGTTTTGGCCTTTTGATCCTAATTTTTGGAGGAGCAGTGAGAGGTTTGGGAACGGTAATGATCGTCACGGCCGGTATGTTCTGGATCTATAAATATTTCCTTAAAAAATGGGCGCTGAATTTTCAAAAAAATACCATGTCCCGATTTGAAAATTGGTACGAAAGACGACTGGTGCATGCACTACGGGGCAGCAATGTATATTGGTATTTTGGAGTCACCTTTGCGCTCCTTATTGTTGTATTTATGTTATTTGGCATGTCTGTAGGCAGCGGAAGAACCAAAATTGAATTCTTTCCGGATAATAAGCCCAACGAAATATATGTATACATAGAATATCCTGAGGGTACGGATATAGAAAGAACCAATGCCATTACATTGGAAGTAGAGAAAAAGGTCTATGAGGTTGTCAATGACCCCGCTTATATGAAAAATGGCAAAAACTTTATGGTCACCTCTGCGGTTTCCCAGGTAGGTGAAGGTGCGGGAAATCCTTTAACGGACGGTGGTTCTTCTGCAGAAATGCCACACCGCGGAAAATTAACGGTGAACTTTAGCGAATACAAATACAGAAATGGAATCAATACCGAGGATATTCGGGCCAAGGTACAAAATGCCGTAAGTGGTGTCTTTCCAGGTGTTACCATATCGGTTGAAAAAGATGCCAATGGTCCCCCGGCAGGTTATCCTATAAACATTGAGCTGGCCGGAAAAGACTACGATCAGCTTATTAATACCGCCGAGGACATTCGAAATTTTATCAATACCAAAAATATAGCGGGTATAGAAGAAATAAAAATAGATGTCAACAAGAGCAAGCCTTCCATGCAAGTGGTCGTAGACAGGGAAAAGGCAGGGCGATTAGGGGTCTCTTCCGGACAGGTAGGGAATCAGTTACGTCGCTCTTTGTTCGGGGAAAAAGCCGGAGTGTATAAGGAAGATGGGGACGATTACGATATCAACATCAGGTTTAGTGAGGATCTTAGATATAACAAAAGTGCCCTTTTTAACCAAAATATTGTATTCCGAGACCCTGCCAATGGACAGATTAAAGAGATTCCGGTCTCTGCCATTGCTACGGAAAAGAATACCTCTGCCTTTAGTGCTATTAAACATCGGGATGGAAAACGCGTTGTTACCGTATACTCCGGCCTTAAACCCGGATTTACGGATGCGGCTGCCATTGTTGCGGAAATTCAGGAAGAAATGGAAAATTTTGAAAACCTTCCCGAGGATATAAAAATAGATTACACGGGCCAGATTGAGGAACAGAACAAGCAGATGATGTTTCTTGTTGGTGCCTTTTTCTCCGGCCTGGGGTTGATCTTGCTTATCCTGATATTTCAATTCGGTGGCATTTCCAAACCCTTGATCATAATGATAGCCATATTCTTAAGCTTTATCGGGGTCTTTGGAGGTTTAATGATTACCGGGTGGTCCTTTGTCATTATGATGTCCATGATGGGGATCATCTCGTTGGCAGGTATCGTAGTAAATAATGGCGTGGTGCTCCTGGATTACATTCAAATTCTAATTGACCGGAAAAAATTGAAATTGGATGTTGGTGAAAAGGATTTATTGTCCAAAGCAGATGTTACGGACGTCATCGTAAAAGGAGGAAAAGCCAGATTGCGCCCTGTAATTCTAACCGCTATTACCACCGTACTCGGACTTATACCTTTGGCTATTGGTCTTAATATCGATTTCTTTTCCCTTTTCGCCTCCTTTAATCCAAATATCTATATAGGGGGGGATAATGTAGTATTCTGGGGACCCTTGGCCTGGACCGTAATCTTTGGGTTGATCGTGGCCACCTTCCTTACATTGATCATTGTACCTGTGCTGTTCAATATAACCTACAGGATTAAAATAGCCCTTAGGGGCAGTGGTAAGGCAAAGACTACGGAAATAGTAACTTCTTAGGTTATATGCAGTTAGGGATTGGTAAGGGATTGAGCCTGTCCGTATCCGATAGGCGGAGTCGAAATCGTAGTATGCAGTAGTAAGTATTGAGATTCCAGAGTCTGGAATCTAGAAACTGGACAGTGACTTTTGTTGAAAGTTCTTTCCTATTTGCATCCAAATAAGGACAGAAGCCGTCCCAATAATTTATATTGGGACGGCTTCTTTTTATTATTATTCCTTATATCTAGATACCTATACACTCCCATTAAAATGATATTACCTAACGTGAGTTCGGCATAAAAATAATTGCAAGACATTGATTCAGTGTAAATCAAAAAAACCCGACGAACATCGCCGGGTTTCCCATTATAAAAAAAATTATTGTTGTCCGATAAAATATTTATGAATCATCATAAGTCCATTAATAACAATTATTTAGAGTCATTGACGTCTTTTGTACCCTGCCTTTTGATTCGATATATCTTGATAAAAGGGATGCTTTAAATCAGATGGTTGTGAACGGATCTTTAGTCTTAAGTCTTGCAACGAAGTGGTCTTTTGTCTTTAATCGGGCACTACTGAAAAAAAATTATTATTTATTGACCGCCAATTGACCTACATTGTCCCATTCGGTAACATTGGCAATTTTACTGTCTACAAAATCTACTTCCTTTAATTTTTTTGCATCCCAAAAGAACCATTTTCCTGTTTTCTTTCCTTCGGTATATTCCCCCATGGCTATTTTCTTACCATCTTCAGCATACATCTTCCATTCCCCATGAAGCTTTCCATTTAAAAAATATCCCTCTTGGGAAACCGTTCCATTATTATGAAAATAAGTGGCCTTTAGCATTTCACCATCTTGTTCAAAAACAGGTTTTATTTCTTGTGCATTGATTACAACCGAAAATAGCAGTACAAAAATTAATGTTATTGCTTTCATTTTATTCGAATTTTGAATTTATCCATAATCTCTAACGAAATAAAGATACATAATATTTTACGAAAAATAAACCTTTAATTAACATTAAATTTACATTAAAACACTAAGATATTGATTTTAATAAGTTTATGAAATTTTGCATCTTCCTTTATTTGAGAGTTATATCTTTAATCGATGATTTGGATTATTATATCGTATTACCTTAGGGCAAGCCTGTTTGGCCTGATATAGACAGGCTTATGAAGCATAAAAAGGATGATTTTTTACAGCCAACACCAATAATTTTCCAATTGAGGATATTTTTTTCAGCTTACCCTATTACTTCTTACATTTGCCTTTTCTTAGAAGATATAAAAGATGTATAGAAGTCATAATTGCGGTGAATTAAGGGAAACCCATCAACAGGCCCAGGTAACCTTGTCAGGATGGGTACAAACTATAAGGGACAAAGGTTTTGTGGTTTGGGCCGATCTGCGCGACCGGTATGGAATTACCCAGCTCATTTTTGACGGGGAACGTTCTTCAAAAGAGATTATGGAAATTGCAAAATCCTTAGGTCGCGAATATGTGGTACAGGTAAAAGGAACCGTTATTGAAAGAGCTTCCAAAAACCCGAACATCCCTACCGGAAATGTGGAAGTACTGGTCTCGGAGATCAAGATACTCAACAAATCCCTGGTTCCCCCCTTCACCATTGAAGACCGGACCGACGGGGGCGAAGATATCAGGATGAAATTTCGATATCTGGACATTCGTAGAAATCCCGTAAAGAACAACCTCATTTTTCGACATAAAGTGGCCATTGAGGTTAGAAAATATCTCTCCGACCAAGGTTTTATAGAGGTTGAAACGCCCTATTTGATAAAGTCTACCCCGGAAGGTGCCCGAGATTTTGTAGTGCCCAGCAGAATGAACGAAGGCCAGTTCTACGCCTTGCCACAATCGCCCCAAACATTTAAACAGTTATTGATGGTAGGGGGAATGGATAAATATTTCCAGATCGTAAAATGCTTCAGGGACGAAGACCTAAGAGCGGACAGGCAACCGGAATTTACACAGATCGACTGTGAAATGGCCTTTGTGGAACAAGAAGATATTTTAAATGTTTTTGAGGGACTCACCAGACATTTGTTAAAAGAAATAAAAGGGGTCTCTGTAAACAGTTTCCCAAGGATGACCTATGACGAGGCCATGAAAAAATATGGCAACGACAAACCGGATATACGATTTGGTATGGAATTCGGGGAACTTAATGCCATTGCACAGCATAAGGACTTTGTAATTTTCAATGAGGCCGAATTGGTAGTGGGTATTGCCATCCCTGGCGGTGCGGCCTATACCAGAAAAGAAATAGATGCCCTTGTAGATTGGGTGCGCCGGCCACAAATAGGGGCCAAAGGCATGGTCTACGCCAGATGCAACGAGGATGGCTCCTTTAAATCTTCCGTAGACAAATTTTACGATCAGGAAGATCTTGCCAAATGGGCAGATGCCACCGGAGCAAAGGCGGGCGACCTCATCTGCGTCCTATCCGGGAACGCCAACAAAACCAGGACACAGTTGAGTGCGCTTAGAATGGAAATTGCACAACGTCTCGGATTGCGTAAAAATAATGAGTTTGCCCCCCTGTGGGTAATAGATTTTCCTTTATTGGAACTGGACGGGGAAACCGGGCATTACCATGCCATGCACCATCCGTTTACCTCGCCCAAACCCGGACAAATGGAGTTATTGGATACCGATCCAGGAGCGGTAAAGGCCAATGCCTATGACCTGGTATTGAACGGAAATGAAATAGGGGGTGGTTCCATACGTATTCATGACAAGCAGGTACAGGCCACAATGTTTGGACATCTTGGTTTTAGCCCCGAGGAAGCTAGGGCTCAATTTGGGTTTTTAATGGATGCCTTTCAATATGGGGCGCCTCCACATGGAGGGCTGGCATTTGGCCTGGATAGGTTGGTGGCCATTTTGGGCGGACAGGAAACCATCCGCGATTTTATAGCTTTTCCAAAAAACAACAGCGGCCGCGATGTCATGATCGATGCCCCCGCCCCGATCGACGATCTACAGTTAAGGGAACTTCACCTAAAATTGGATTTATAATCATATCTTTAAAATCCTGCCGGTCCGGTAACCAGCAGGATTTTTTTAATGGAACTCATTTAAACTTTTTGGATTGAAACGAAAATTAGACATTTTTTACCCAGTTAAAAGCTTTTTTGAGTTGCATAGCATCGCTACGGAAGAAAAAAAGGTGAAAAGTGGGTGAAAAAAAGCAATTTTTTAGCCAATTGAAAACGTTTAAATGAGTTCCTAATCATGACGGCACTAAAAAAATCTTGGCTTACCAACTTTTTGGTTTGGCGCGCAAAACATATTTCCCAAAGGCAGTTTACATACCTGCTAAGTATTTTGGTAGGTTTTACTTCTGGGATCGGTGCGGTTATCCTTAAAAACCTGACCCATTTTTTTCAACATTTATTGGAAGGCAATTTGGTCAGGTATTATCACCAGGCCTTTTATTTCATATTTCCCTTAATTGGACTGACCATTGTTTATCTGATCATTAAATATGTAATCCGAAACAAAGTGAGCCATGGCATCCCCTCTACCCTTTTCGCCATATCCAAAAAAAAGGGAATCATGCGAAAATATCAGATGTTCGGTTCCATTCTTACCGCTCCCATTACTGTAGGTTTTGGAGGCTCGGTGGGGTTGGAGGGCCCCACTGTAGCCACGGGGGCCGCAATAAGCTCCAATATATCCCGAATGTTCCACGTAAACCAGACCACAAGGAACTTACTTATCGGATGTGCGGCAGCGGGAGCATTGTCCTCTATATTCAAGGCCCCCGTTGCGGCCATTATTTTTGCCATCGAGGTGTTTAGCCTGGACCTTACCATTGCCTCCATGCTACCCCTGCTCCTGGCTTCCCTTTCAGGAATTATTACCTCCTATTTTTTCTTTGGGAATGATATTCTTTTGCCCTTTAAGATCGAAGATGACTTTATAATGTCCGACATTCCCTTTTACCTGGTCCTAGGGTTGTTTTCGGGCCTGACTTCCATATATTTCACGGAAGTTTATGAGCGGATCCAAAAACTGTTCAACAAATTGGATTCCCCCGTCAAAAGGCTGCTCTACGGAGGAATTGCCATCGGCATATTGGTTTATTTGGTCCCGCCATTATATGGCGAGGGCTTTGATGTTATCAACAACCTTATCATAGGCAAGCCTGAAAAGGTATTGGAAAACAACATTTTTCAACTGGACCTATCCAACGTTTGGTTGGTAATTGGCCTGCTTGCCGGACTGGTTTTTTTTAAAATTATTGCCTGTGCCCTTACTTTTGGCGCAGGTGGCGTTGGGGGTATCTTTGCACCAACACTATTTATGGGAAGTATAATGGGCAATTGCATTGCCAAAGCCATTAACGGTATAGGAATCTTTCCAAACCAAATTTCCGAAAGTAATTTTACATTGGTCGGCATGGCCGGTCTAATGGCCGGGGTACTCCATGCCCCACTGACTGCAATATTCCTTATAGCAGAAGTTACCGGAGGCTATGAATTATTTATTCCGTTAATGATTACCGCGGCCATCTCATTTTCCATAACCAAATACGTGCACCCGCATTCTGTCTACAACATGGAATTGGGAAGAAAGGGAGAATTGATCACACATGATAAGGACCATGCCGTATTAACCTTAATGGATATGGACAAGGTTATTGAAGATAATTTTGTGCCCATATATCCTGAGATGAATTTAGGGGATATTGTACATCGGGCAGTGGTAAAATCCAATAGAAATATATTTCCAGTAATCGACAAGGAGGACAATACCCTTTTAGGGATTATTTTATTGGACGACATACGCCCCATAATGTTCGATCAAAAATTGTACAAAGAGGTCATGGCGTCCGATATTATGAATACTCCTCCTGATATTATTGAATTGGACAAGGATAAAATGACGGATATTATGGAAAAATTTCAAAATAGCGGTGCTTGGAACCTGCCCGTTATCAAGAATGAAAAATATATTGGCTTCATCTCCAAATCCAAGCTTTTGACCGTTTATAGAAGAAAATTAATAAATTTAACCTCCTAACACCCTATTTGGGAATGAAATATCTTATTTCCTTAATACTCTTGGCTTCCTTGGCCTCCATCATCTATGGTTTTAGCATTAATGGGGAAAATATAGCCTTATCCAATAAGTACATTGGCTTTGGTACGATCGGAATATTTCTGGTGGCCATGCCGCTCTTTCTTATCAAGGTCAGTAAGGGCAAGAAAATGAAGGATTATATGCTCACTGAAGAAAACATCAGGAAAATGCAGGGAAAAGAAAAAGAAACTACGGACAAGAAGCAGTAATTTTGATATTTTTTAAATTGACCAAAAAAACATAAATTAGTAATCTAAACATCTATTATTTTAATTTATTTGGAATGACTGGAACAGTAAAATTTTTTAATGAATCCAAAGGATATGGCTTCATTACCAACGATGACACGGGTAAGGATATTTTTGTTCATGCTACCGCATTAAACGGAACCGAACTTAACGAAGGAGACAAAGTAGAATATCAGGAAGAAGAAGGACGCAAGGGAATAGTCGCTGCAAAAGTGCAGGTAATTGGCTAATACTATTTTATTTTGAAAAAAAATTATAACCCCTTGATATAACCGCTAGGGGTTTTTGTTTTTAACCAACCCATACTGCCTGCCTTGGTCATCTAACCAATACCATTACAAAGCCATCGGCCCCACTACCCGAAGTAGTACTATTTTGGTCAAGCAGAAATTTTGATTTGGCTACAATCACCTGCCCTACCTCCTTGTCGTTCAACTGCAGATAATATTGGCCTTCCCCCTCTAGGACGGAATACGTATAGGTTCCTATTGGCAGACCATAATAATGGTCATTGGACCCATAATTGTCGGAAACCACCAATGTTTCTTCACCAGCATTAAATTTCCAAACAATTTCCCCTTTTTCAATATCTTCATCAACCCCTGCGAATCCCCCGCTAACATTGATCAGGCTCCAGGTTCCATTAAGCTTATCATTATTTTCAGGGGTCCCGTCCGTGGAACATCCGTTTAAGGCAAAAATCAACCCCAAGAACGGTATTATTGCATAAACTTTCATCTGTTTATTTTTATTTGTTTTTAATTGGTCAAACCTGCCTTTGCCGGTAGGCAGGTGTAATTCGCCATTAAACATTTACTCACGAACTTTTTATTTTATGATTAAGGTGTTCGTGAATCTTCGATTTCGGTTGATATCAACTTAATTGTTATGGCTTATTTCATATTATCCAATTATTCAAGATTGTTGAACTAATAAATAGATGCAATACCGGTTGATGAGTTGCGTAATTAACAGGCCCTAATTCAAATTGCGCTTCTGAATAAAAAAACGTTTCAAAATTGCCGAAGCTTCCTCTTCCAAGACCCCGTTCACCAATTCGGTCTTGGGATGTATTTTGGTTCCCATAGTCACAAAGCCCCTATCCGCGTCCTTTGCAGCATAGACAATTTTGGAAATTTGGCTCCAGTACAAGGCTCCTGCACACATTTGGCAGGGTTCCAGGGTTACATATAGGGTACAATGGTGAAGATATTTCCCTCCAAGATAGTTGGCTGCTGCAGTGATGGCCTGCATTTCGGCATGCGCGGTTACATCGTTCAAATGTTCGGTCAAGTTATGTGCCCTGGCAATAATCCTATTCCCAACAACGATAACGGCCCCAACGGGCACCTCTCCTATTTCAAAAGCGGCTTCCGCCTCCTGCAAGGCCTTCTTCATAAAAAAGGTATCGTCAAAAGGAGTTATCATAACCAACAATTAAGACACAATAGTAAACAATATTGATCAAGGGTCAAAAAAATACCCATTGTTTATAATATCCCAAAAAACCGCCAATCAAATACTAAAAATCATGCCACTCAATGTTTAAATACATTAATTTTGCGTAACATTTTTAGTATGCCCAAGGGAATTCTCCAACATATTAACGACCCCAAGGATATTAGAACCTTGGAAATAGTCCGTTTGTTACAACTTGCCCAAGAATTGAGGGAGTTTATCATAGACATTGTAGCCACCAAAGAAGGTCATTTGGGGGCCAGTCTGGGAGTAGTGGAACTAACGATCGCCCTTCACTATGTATTTAACACCCCAAAGGACAAGCTGATATGGGATGTTGGACACCAGGCCTACGGTCATAAAATATTAACGGGCCGTAGGGATATATTCAATACCAATAGGCAATTGGGAGGAATAAGCGGCTTCCCAAAACGGTCTGAAAGCCCATATGACGACTTTGGTACCGGGCATAGTTCCACCTCCATTTCGGCAATACTGGGAATGGCCCTGGCCTCGCAAATAAAGGGTGAAAAGAATATACAGCACATAACGGTCATAGGTGATGCCTCCATTGCCGGCGGCATGGCCTTTGAAGGACTTAATCATGCTGGGGACACCAACGCCAACATCCTTATAGTCCTTAATGACAATGCCATAGGGATCGACCCCAGTGTAGGGGCTTTGAAAAAATACCTTACCAATGTTAAAAAAGGAATAGCCAAGGACGAAAACATATTTGAATGTTTAAATTTCAACTATTCAGGCCCTATGGACGGGCACGATCTGGAAGGCCTGATCAAAGAACTAAAGCGACTAAAGGACATAGAAGGGCCTAAATTGCTACATATCATAACCACTAAGGGCAAAGGGCTCAAAAAAGCGGAGGAGAACCAGGTGGTGTACCACGCCCCTGGACGATTTAATAAGGAAACAGGCGATCTTTGGCCCAAAACTTCCGAAATGCAGCCTCCAAAATATCAGGATGTATTTGGGCACACCCTAGTGGAACTGGCCAAAACCAATGAAAATATTGTGGGGATAACCCCGGCCATGCCCACAGGAAGCTCCTTAAAGTATATGATGGAACAACTCCCTGAAAGGGCGTTCGATGTGGGAATTGCAGAGCAACATGCGGTGACCATGGCCGGTGGAATGGCGGCAGAAGGCCTGATCCCGTTCTGCAATATCTATTCTACTTTTTTACAACGTGCCTATGATCAGGTCATACATGATGTGGCACTACAACATCTTCCCGTTATTTTTTGTTTGGATCGGGCAGGTTTGGTGGGGCAGGACGGTGCCACCCATCACGGAATTTATGATATGGCATATTTACGGTGTATTCCAAATCTTATTATTTTTGCACCATTAAATGAAATTGAACTTAGGAATATCATGTTCACTGCTCAATTGGGCCTAGGACAACCCATAGCCATTAGATACCCCAGAGGAAGGGGGGTAATCTTGGATTGGAAACAAAAATTTAATAAAATTCCGATAGGAAAATCACAGGAGCTAAAAAAAGGAACGAAAATTGCAGTGCTTTCTATCGGCCATATTGGGAATATGGTCACTGATGCAATAAAGGATCTCCATAACAGCGACCAAATTGGCCATTACAATATGCGTTTTATAAAACCTTTGGATACCATTGCACTGCAAAAAATATTCTCGACCTATAAGTACGTGGTCACCATTGAGGATGGCTGCAAAATAGGGGGGTTTGGAAGCGCAATTTTGGAATATGCCAATGAGATGCATAGTTTTGTGCCTATACGGATCTTTGGCATTGAAGATATTTTTATAGAGCAGGGAACTATTGAAGAGCTCCATGAAATAGCGAAAATAGATATATCGACCTTAAAAAATTATATTAACAACCTCTTGAATACTGATTGGCATGAACGGTAAAATTTTCATTATTGTACTCCTGTTCCTAAATTTTAATTTTTTATTCTCACAAGATACCATTCCTGTTCCACAGACTCCGGATTCCACTCAGGTGGATTCTATGCGTGTCGACTCCATGCGTATCGATACCATAGTAATACGGACCCTACAGGACAAAATAAAATATATTCCACGTGGTGCGGACCTCACCAATCCCATCGTTTCCTTTAAGCGCACCAAACCTCTGGAAGAAAAATACAGACGTTTTAGGATCCCCTCATTCTGGACAAAAGTGAATAAACTTGGGTTTAATTTTAGTGAAGTGGCCTTTGTAAACTGGAACGCCGGGGGCAACAATTCCATTTCAGGATTGGCCAGTGCCAAATTTGAACGAAATTATAAATTTCGTTATGTTCAGCTGAACAACAATTTGGATATTCGGTATGGCCTTAATGCCCAGGAAGGCTTTAAATTAAGAAAAACTGACGATGCATTGCGGTTTTCATCCACTTTTGCGTTTAGAAGGGACACCATAAGCAATTGGTACTATTCCGCCAGTGCCGAATTTAGGACACAGTTCTCCAATGGGTACAAATACCCCGATAGGGATAAACCCATTTCCAGATTTATGGCCCCCGGATATGCCCTTTTAGGGGCTGGTACTTCCTTTATCCCGGAGGGGAAAAAATTTGATCTCCGTTTGGCACCACTTACCTTCAAGTCTACCTTTGTGCTGGACCAAACGCTGGCCAACAGCGGTGCCTTTGGGGTACAAAGAGCGCTAGTGGATGCCGATGGAAACATCGTTAAAGAAGGGGAAAACGTGTATCTGGAATTTGGTTTTCTGGTTTCCAATACCTGGGAAACCATGGTCTATGAAAATGTCAAATTAAATCACCGATTGCAACTATACTCGGATTATGTAAAGAATTTCGGAAATATCGATGTGGACTGGGAAGTAAATGTGGACCTGAACGTAAACAAATATGTAAAGGCCTCCATCGGGACCCATGTTCTATATGACCATGATATTATTTTCGATGAAGTAAAAGCTGAGGATGGCACGGTTACCACCCCTGGAAAACGTAAGGTACAATTTAAACAATTACTGGGCGTTGGCCTGGTCTATGATTTTTAAAGCTGTTTTCCCATAATCTTATTATGGATATGTACCGCGGCGCTATCGGATAAACTGGCAACATAACAGCAGGTCCCCAAGAGTATGTCGTAGGTAGTACCTTTGGTTTCCCTGTACGGTTCGGGCAAAGTAGAAATCATTAGTCGGTCATAATTGGAAGAGTTCCCTTCCTTGTTCCTGATCAATGCCGTGGCATACACATCCAAAATGTCCGAAATAATCCTATAGCCCGCAATTTCCTTTTCCAATACCTCATGGGACCGGTAGACCTTCTGCACACTCAATGTAATAATATCCTCGATCTGGGCCTTGAACCTGCTCTTATCCATTAAGGAAACCGAAAATTCCCCTTTAAGGATGGCGTCCTCATTATCGATAAAAATGGCAATGGCATCCGAAATCAAGGTACTGATCGCCAAGGCCCTTAAATAGCTCAGACGATCTTCCATGTATATCAAATTATTGTACTTGTTTATATTGATACGATCCTTGACCAACTTTATCAGATATTCCAAAGCGTAATCCTCTGAAATAAGGCCTAAATTGATTCCGTCCTCAAAATCGATAATGGTATAACAAATATCATCCGCAGCCTCTACCAGAAAGGTAAGCGGGTGCCTGCAATAACCAATATCGTTGCCCTTCCCCCTGGCTTCCAGTCCCAGCTCGGTGGCCACTTCCCGGAAGGAAGCCACGTCCTGTTGAAAAAATCCAAATTTTTTGTCGGCTATATGTTTGGTAGGCCTTTTGGGCAAGGATTCCTTTGGATACTTCATAAAAGCGCCCAAGGTGGCATAACTAAGTCGCAGCCCTCCTTCAACCCCTTGGCGGGATTCGGTCAATAATCTATATCCATTGGCATTGCCTTCAAAATCTATAATGTCCTGATACTCCTTTGGCGTCAAAACCGCTTCAAATTGTTTGCCCCTACCAGTTTTAAAGTATTCCCCTATGGCCTTCTCCCCACTGTGCCCAAATGGTGGGTTCCCAATATCATGCGCCAGGGCGGCGGCGGCCACAATGGCCCCAAAATCGTTAAAGTTATAGCCGTGCACAACACCCAAATGAGGATGCTTTTCCAATATTTTCTTCCCGGCGATCCTTCCAAGGCTTCTCCCTACCACGGAGACCTCCAAACTATGGGTAAGGCGGGTATGGACAAAATCGGTTTTGGAAAGGGGTATCACCTGGGTCTTGTCCTGCAAACTCCTAAAGGCAGCAGAAAATATCACCCTGTCGTAATCCACTTCAAAACCCAAGCGGGTTTCGTCCTGTTCCTTTCTTATTCTTTTATGGGTGTCCCCAAAACGTTTCAAGGAAAGAAGCTGTTCCCAATGCATAATCTAATATTAACGGCCGCAAGATACATTTTTTTGAAGTTTAACACTTAGCAAACGAATTTATCCGATCGTTA
>CBFGWQ010000010.1:0-44184 GCA_965652575.1 uncultured Arenibacter sp.
GCACCAATAAAGCAACGTTGGTATTCTTTTTGCATCTAAAGCCCATGGCATGTTTACTCACTTAAAAGTGTGTTACGCTCATTATGGATTGCATCCCCATGAAAAAATCGCCAATTTTGTTATATATACGTATCAAATGAAAAAAATAGCAACAATATTTACCTTGATCCTATTCTCCCAAATGGGACAATCACAATCTACCGACGATTCCTATTCCTCCTTATGGCAAAGAGTACAGAAATTGGAAAAGGAGGCCATGACCAAATCCGCATTGGACATAGTAGCATTAATTTCAAAAAAGGCAAAAAAAGAGCAGAATTCGGTCCAGATCGTAAAATCACTCATCTACACCTCCAAATATGCCCTAAACCTGGAGGAGGACGCCCAATTAAAAATTGTAAGCGATTTTAAACAGGAAATAGGCCAAAGCCAATTCCCTACCAAGAATATCCTGGAGGGTTATTTGGCAAATATATATTGGCAGTATTTCCAACAAAACAGGTATCGATTTTATGACCGCACTACAACGGAGGAAAAGTTGGACAGCATTGATTTCAGAACCTGGGACCTTGGCACAATTTTCCAAGAAATAAGTATCCATTTTGATGCTTCCTTGCAAAAACCATTGGAGCTACAAAAGCTTAAAGTGGAAGCTTATAAAGAAATCCTCAACGAACAAAAAGGCTCCGAAATATACCGGCCTACCCTATTTGATCTTTTGGCCCATTCGGCATTGGATTTTTATAAGACCCCTGAAAACAGCATTGCTCGTCCGCAAGACAATTTTGAATTGGACAGGCCGGAAATTTTATGTGAGGGAAAACAATTTATTGAACAACAAATTAGCGACAAATACAAAACTTCCCTACAGGGCAAGGCCATAATACTTTTTCAACAACTCTTAAATTTCCACAAAGCTTCAAATGACGCCTATGTGGAAGTCGATATTGAACGCCTAAGGTATATTAGGGAAAATGCGGTATTTCCCAACAAGGACCAACAGTACCTGGAGGTTTTGCAAAATTCCGCCGAAGCTATCAAAAACGATAAAACCTCGGCCTTGTATCAATACGAGATTGCCTTGTTGTACCGCGAATGGGGCAATACCTATCAACCCAACATCAAGGACGTGTACAGATGGAAACAGAAAGAGGCTATGGCCATTTGCGATTCTGTAACGGATAAGTATCCCAACAGTAGGGGGGCTGAAAAATGTAAGGCACTAAAAGCGGAGATATTGTCCAAAGACCTTCAATTGACTGCGGAACGACATATCCCGGTAAACCAGGCATCCCGTTTACTGTTACAGTACAAAAATCTAAATACACTTCATTTATCGGCCCATAAGATATCCCAAAAGGAAATAGAGCAGCTCAACACCCTTTATCCCGAGGAAAAAAAATTGACCTTCATTAACAAACTGAAGAAAATTAAGAGTTGGGAGGCCAAGCTTATCAACGAGAATGATTATCAATCACATAAAATAGAGATCTTATTGCCGGAATTAAGTAACGGGTCTTACATTATTTTGGCAACCCCTAATGCCGATTCGGGCAGCACCTTCGCCTATAGCCCCATCCAAGTCACCAATTTGGCCTTGGTGGAAGGACACACCGGCTCGGACCATAACTTTCAAGTAATTGATCGGAACAGCGGAAAGCCCATATCGGGAGCTACCCTTAAATTCTCCTATCAACAGAACTATGAAAAACCCATCCTGACCAAGACCTTGGTTTCCGACGGGAAAGGGATGGTTACCCTGCCCTTATCCAACGTACGCTGGAACAACGTGGATATCCTGATCGACACTAAAAATGAAGAGGCCTACTTTGAAAATTTTTATGTCAATGCCAAATACGACCAAGGGAAGGAAGGTACTCCCTATTCCGGTTTTTTGTTTACGGACCGCAGTATTTACAGGCCGGGGCAAGCCTTATATTTTAAAGGGTTGGCCATAGTGCAAAAAGATGAAAGATCTTCTGTGCTTCCCAATACCAAGTTAACGGTAAGCCTTATGGATGTTAACCATCAAGAAGTTGCCCAACAAGAACTTAAGACCAATGATTATGGCTCCATTTCAGGAACCTTTATTTTACCCAATAACGGTCTTACAGGAAATTATTTTTTGAAATTGGATTCCGAGGAAGTTGATATTAGCAATAATCGCTATTTTTCAGTGGAAGAATATAAGCGACCCAGATTTGAAACTTCCCTGGAACCTATTACAGAGACCTATAGGGTAAACGATACCATCTCCGTTAAGGGAAAGGCCACTGCCTATGCCGGAAGCCTTATTACGGATGCCAAGGTAAGCTATACCGTTAAAAGGGTAGTGTATTACCCTAAATGGTATTATCGGCACTTGCCCTATTTTGACGGGACCCCTCAAGAAATTGCACATGGCGAAACGGTCACAGATGCCAACGGCCAATACGAGATCAACTTCAAGGCCCTCCCGGACCTTGGTATGGACAAGGAAAACCTACCTACCTTTAATTATGAAGTCACTGCCGATGTCACGGACCTTAATGGCGAGACCCACAGTGCCGTTACCATGGTAAATGTGGGCTATCATGCGCTTACGGCCGATATCCAAATTGAAGATCCTTTGGACAAGGACGGCAAAAATCCTGTGATAAGCATCTCCACCAATAACCTTAACGGCGAGTTCGTAGCGGCGCAGGGAAACCTCAAAATGTATAAATTAAAGGCTCCAATCCATGTCCTTAGACCAAGACCTTGGGCGGCCCCGGACTATGATGGCTTTGGAAAGGCCAAATTCAAGGAACTTTTCCCCCACGATGCCTTTGGCAGGGAAGATGATCCCACTTTTTGGGAAAAGGGGGAACTGGTATGGGAATCCCGCTTTGATACCGGAAAATCGAAGGAAATGGACCTCGGCAACCTAAAAAAATGGGTATCCGGAAAATATGTCATTGAACTGGAAACAAAGGATAAATTCGGTCAACCAGTAAAGGATATGGTACAGACCACCCTTTACAGTGATAGGGACAAAATGTTGGCAGATAATCAACTCTTTCAAATAAAGACCGATAAAAACGCTTATGCCATTGGGGAAAAAGTGAAACTCACTTTGGGTTCCACTGCCGAAGACCTTACCATATCCCTATTTATTGAAAAGGATCGGAAAATTGTGGCAACACACCTAATTGAATTCCGCAATAATTCAAAGACCATAGAAATTCCGGTTACTGCGGAAGATTTGGGCGGATTTGCCATAAATTATAGTTTCTCCGCTTACAATGCCTTTCAATCGGGCAGTCTTTCCATTGCCGTTCCCTATCCCAGTACGGACCTAAAAATTGAAACGGCTACCTTTCGGGACAAGCTTCAGCCCGGAAAGGAGGAAACCTGGTCCTTTAATATCAAAGGTCCTAAAGGGGATAAGGTAACAGCAGAACTATTGGCCAGTATGTACGATGCCTCCTTGGATGCCTTTAAAGACCATCAGTGGAATTTCTCCCCCAACTACAAGGGGCCATATTATTCCAATAGCCAACTTAATGGGTATAAAAGTTATGGTATTGCCTCCTTTAACACCTATTCCAATTTTGGTGACAGGTCTACCTATGACCCACAATATTACGACTCCTTTGATTGGTTCGGATTCCATTTTGGATATGGCCAAGCCCTACGGGACAGAATGATGATGAAGAACGATGCCAGCATGCTTATAAGGGGAACGGCTTTGGAGAGTGAAGCCCTGGATGAAACGGTAGTGACCGGTTATGGGGCTCCATCCCCCGAAAACAAGGGGAGCAACAACCCAAGTGCCCCAATGGGGAGCGATGGTAAAAGTGGCTTTGACAATATCCCAATCCGGAAAAACCTCCAGGAAACCGCCTTTTTCTTTCCACAGCTCCTAACGGATAAGAACGGAAATGTATCCTTTAGCTTCACTACCCCTGAGGCATTGACCAAATGGAAGCTACAGTTGTTGGCACATACCAAGTCTTTGGAAAGTGCCACTTCCACCTTGGAAGCCCTTACGCAAAAGGAATTGATGGTGACCCCAAATGCCCCCCGATTCTTAAGGGAGGGAGATAAAATAACGATCAGCACCAAAATTGCGAACCTAACCAACAAATTACTAAGTGGTACTGCCCGATTGGAATTGGTAGATGCCTTTAGCGGAAAGGATATCACCCAAGAATTATTGATCAACGGCCCGCTTTCAGGATCCATTTTACCCGAAAACACCTTTACGGTAGACGCCATGGGAAATACCCAGGTTTCTTGGAACCTTAAAATTCCTGAAGATATTGGGGCGGTACAGTACAAGGTTATGGCCAAGGCGGGTAATTTTAGCGATGGGGAACAAAACCTACTTCCGGTACTTACCAACCGCATATTGGTTACCGAAACCCTGCCCATGTGGGTGAAGGGCAATGAAACCAGGACCTTCACCTTGGACAAATTGAAGAACACTACCTCCACCACCCTAAAACACCATCAACTTGGCCTGGAGATAACTTCCAATCCGGCATGGTACGCCGTGCAGGCCTTGCCCTATTTAATGGAATATCCCTATGACTGTAACGAGCAAATATTTTCCAGGTACTACGCCAACACTTTGGGAGGCTATATTGCCAATTCCAATCCAAGGATACAACAGGTATTTGAACAATGGGCCAATTCCGATGCGTTGTTGAGCAATCTTGAAAAAAACGAAGAATTAAAATCGATCCTGATCCAAGAAACACCATGGTTGCGCGATGCACGATCAGAAGCTGAACAAAAGAAACGTATAGCGCTGCTCTTCGATCTCAACAAATTGAAAAATGATCGGGACAATGCCTTCCATAAACTAGCTCAGAACCAAATGTCGTCCGGGGCTTGGGCCTGGTTCAAGGGAGGTCCCGAAAACCGATTTATTACCCAACATATTGTTACCGGCCTTGGCCATCTAAGTAAATTGACATCGACCTCCATAAATAAGGAAAAATCCGGGATCGGTCAAAACGGCCGTACCATGGAACAGCAAATAATTAAAAATGCGGTCAGCTATTTGGACGATGAGTTTGTGAAAGAATACGAGCAAATGAAAAAATACGCCACCGATCCCAACGACGACCATTTGAGCCATACCCAAATACATTATCTGTACATGCGCAGTTATTATCCAGAAATCAAGGTCTCCAAAAAAGTGGCCGAAATTATGGAATACTACAATATACAGGCGCAAAAATATTGGGCAAAGAGGAATCTGTACTCCAAAGGGCTGCTATCCCTGGTCCTGTTTAGAAACGGAAGTACGGCTACCGCCAATAAAATAATAAAGTCCTTGGAAGAGAATAGTATTTTAAGCGATGAATTGGGCATGTATTGGAAAGAAAACAACAATTCCTGGTATTGGTACCGAGCACCCATTGAGACCCAATCCCTGTTAGTAGAAGCCTTCTCCGAAATTAAGGGTGATATCAAAACCGTAGACAACCTTAAAATATGGTTGCTAAAGCACAAACAGACCAATCAATGGAAAACTACCAAAGCTACCACAGATGCAGTATATGCCCTGCTCTTAAAGGGAAGCCAATGGCTATCGGTAACAGAGGCCGTAGACGTATTGGTCGGGGGCAAAAAAATGGAACCCTCCCAATTGGAAAATGTACAAGTGGAGGCAGGAACCGGTTATTACAAGACCACTTGGGCCAAAAACGAAATAAATCCAGAAATGGCAGAGGTACAGCTTAGCAAAAAAGGGGATGGTATTGCATGGGGAGCCTTGTACTGGCAATATTTTGAAGACTTGGACAAAATAACCCCTGCCGAAACCCCTTTAAAATTGAACAAAAAAGTCTTTCTAAAAAAGAACACGGCTACCGGAGAGGTATTGACGGAGATCAAGGGCCGATCCCCTTTACAGGTTGGCGATTTGGTTAGGATAAGAATTGAATTAAGGACAGATAGACCCATGGAATTTATACACATGAAAGATATGAGGGCAGCAGGGATGGAACCCGTCAATGTACTATCCAGCTATAAATGGCAAGATGGTCTTGGATATTATGAAAGCACTAAGGATGCCAGTACCAATTTCTTTTTTGACTACTTGCCCAAAGGTGTATATGTATTTGAATACGACCTGAGGGTCAACAATGCAGGGGATTTCAGCAACGGAATTTCCACCATTCAAAGCATGTACGCCCCTGAGTTTAGCAGTCATAGCGAAGGGGTGAGAATTCTTGTAGAATAACAAAAACACGATATTGTTAAAAAGGTATTGCTTTTTTTCATAAATTCATAAGAAAATAACACAAAACCAATGAATTATGAACTCTACCTTTTTTATTGCGTTACGCTTTGTTTTTGGAATTTTTCTGATCGTCTTCGGGGCAAATAAATTCTTCCATTTTATGCCTGCAGGACAAATGTCCGAAGCTGCCATGAACTATTTTTCTGCCCTGATGAGTACCAACACCATTACTATTATTGCCATAGTAGAAATACTGGCCGGATTATCATTATTGGTCAATAAGTTCGGGGCTTTAATGATGTTGATACTTTTCATCATTTCAATAAATGCTATTTTGTTCCATGCATTCTTGGAACCGGGATCAATTGGGGGTGCTGCCGTTCTCCTTATTTTAAATATAGTTATGCTCTACGCGTACAAGGACAGATATAAGGATATACTTAGAGCATAGCCTTAACACGCTACATATAACCTCACCCAGAACTGCCCGAACGGATACGGGCGGGCATCGGAGAATTTTTGGATGAAACTCATTTCCTGCTTTTAGGCGGGTATTTTTCAAGGGTTTTCGTCACCAATTCCCGTATTTTATCCTCCCTTTCAATGGGAGAACTGTTTTCCCTCAGGCTACTTATCGTTATGGCCTGCCAAAAAAGTTCGTCCTTTTGGCTGTCCACAAAATCGAACCGGATTTCCCTTTCCACATTCGTTGCCCCAACTGGAATACCAATGGTCATTCCACCGCCAACGCTTCTCCCGGTACCCCCTATACCGACCCCCACGGTATTGTTTCTGGGCGACTGAAAGGAGCTGCTCAAAATATTTATTAAGAATTCAGGCTCTTCGGACAACAGAAAACCCTTAGCCCGCATAGTGGAATCTATGGCCCTTAATAATCGTCGGCCATCCAATTCACTTAAACCGATATCCATGTCCGAAAAGTAATTATAAGTAGTATATTTGGAATAATCCGTATCCCTATCATAGTCATAATTTACACGAATGGCACTACAGGAAGCTAAAAAGAACAAGAATAGGAATGGGATTATACGTTTCATGTGTTTATATTTATTGTTTTTCAAATGTCACATGTAACCTCCGCCCGGTACGGACGGGTTTGATGTTAAAAATAATCATTCCCTTGTGTGTTTAAAGATTATTTTAAACATGTCGGTTTCATTATTCCAATTTTTATATGCTCCGGTTGAAAAAATTATGATTGAAATTTGATAAACGGACCCTAAAAATAGTTAAAATTATTCTTGCCGTTTTTTATGAAGCCAAGAATTCGTTAAAACGCAGGATATTAAAGACAGGCTTATGGATGTTCAAAAAAATATTGGGCCTATTTGTTCAGCATGCCCCACAATCTATCCTTAAGTTCCACCAGACCGATCCGGGCCACGGAAGATATGAACGTATAGGGCACATCCTTAAAATCCTTGTCCAGTTCAATGCTCATTTCTGCAATTAGTTCCTCGTCCAACATATCGGTTTTGGAGATGGCTATCAAGCGGTCCTTGTCCAATAGTTCAGGATTATATCTTCGCAGCTCGTCCAACAGAATTTCATATTCCCTGGAAATGTCCTTGCTGTCCGCGGGAATCAGGAACAACAAAGTGGAATTCCGCTCTATATGCCTTAAAAAATAATGCCCCAGTCCTTTTCCTTCGGCCGCCCCTTCTATGATCCCGGGAATATCCGCAATCACAAAACTTTTAAAATCCCGGTATTCCACGATCCCCAAATTGGGTTTCAGGGTAGTAAATTCGTAATCCGCTATCTTGGGCCTGGCAGAGGTCAGCACAGATAGAAGGGTAGATTTGCCCGCATTTGGAAAACCCACCAAACCTACATCGGCCAATACTTTCAACTCCAGAATAAGGTCCAGTTCCCGGCCGCTTACCCCGGGCTGGGCATATCTTGGCGTCTGATTGGTAGCGGTTCTAAAATGCCAGTTACCGCGACCTCCCATACCCCCTTCCAAAATAATTTTTTCCTCTTGGTCCTCGGTAATCTCCATCAAAACTTCCAAGGTTTCGGCGTCTTTAATGACGGTGCCCAAAGGCACCTCCAAATACACATCCTGTCCGTCCGCACCACTACTTCGGTTCTTACTGCCATGCTCGCCATGACCGGCCCTAAAAACTCTTGTAAACTTAAAACCCAACAGGGTCCATAAATTTTTATTGCCACGGATAATTACATGTCCTCCACGCCCCCCGTCACCTCCATCCGGTCCACCTTTTGTGATAAACTTTTCCCTATGCAAGTGCACGGACCCCTTTCCTCCCTTTCCGGATTCCAGGTGCACTTTTACATAATCCACAAAATTTCCTTCCGTCATTTTTTTAGTTTATTATTCCCAATTCTATGAAAGTCAGGACCACAAAATGCCTCAACTTCCTCTTTTACACCATAAAATTATGGATGGGCAGAAGTAAGTCCCCATGGCGAATTTTAAAGCTATTCGGCCTTAACCGGAAGCATAGATTCCTATGTGCCGACCCCGATCCTAGACCGCCTGCAACTCCTCTATTACTTTTGCCAAGCGGCTTGTAATATCCTCTATGGAACCTATTCCGTTGACACTATGAAATTTTCCCTGATCGTCATAATAATCCTTTAGGGGAGCTGTTTTTTCATTGTATTCGTCAAAACGGTTACGGATCATTTTTTCATCCTGGTCATCGGTCCTGCCACTTACCTTACCGCGTTCCAATAATCTTTGTATCAAAACTTCATCATTGGCTTCCAGGGCAATGGTAGCATCTATCCGCATCTCCTTGCTTACCAAGAAATCATCCAATGCCTTGGCCTGTGCGGTAGTCCTGGGAAAACCGTCAAAGATAAATCCGCTGGCATCGGGATTTTTTTCCACTTCATCCTGTAACATATTGATGGTGACCTCATCCGGCACCAATTCCCCTTTGTCTATATAAGACTTTGCCAATTTTCCCAGTTCGGTACCATTCTTAATGTTATAACGAAAGACATCTCCGGTCGAAATATGCTTTAAATTATACTTTTCCTTTAAAAATGAGGCCTGGGTGCCCTTACCTGCACCAGGTTTTCCAAACAAAACTAGGTTTATCATATGTTTTTGGTTTAGTTGATATACTGCTCTTAAATTCCTTCCCAATTCATTATAATCCAATCCGTAACCTACAATAAACTTATCCTCGATTTTCATACCGAAATAGTCTATATCATACTCCCCGTTGTACACTTCGGATTTATAGAACAAGGTTGCAATTTTAAATTCCTTTACCTTGGTATTGGAAAATAGATCGATTAATTTTTTAACGGTCCTACCGGTATCTATAATATCTTCCAGGATAATGACACTTCTGCCCTCAATATTTTCCGGAACATCCAACAACGTTTCCACAATTCCAGTTGAAGTAAGCCCCTGATAGGAGCTTAAACGTACAAAGGAAACCTCACAAGGGTGTGGATAAGCCTTTAGAAAATCGGAAACGAACATAAATGCCCCGTTTAGGACCCCTACAAAAATGGGGGTTTGCTTCTTGTAATCCACAGCGACCTGGTCCGCAATCCTTTTTATGGCGGCCATAATCTCGCCTTCACTTATAAAAGGCTTAAAATATTTGTCGTGCAGCTTGATCAAGACTAATCTTTTTATAATAAATTCAAGATGCCAAATATAGCACTTTGATTTCTCTTTTTTAATGGTCCGGGCCTAGTTTCTAAGATTTAGCTGTATTTTTGTTCCCAATATACAATCTACTTTAATACAAGCGAATCATTTCCAATGAACTATTTTTCTTCTGATTTTAAACTGGGAATACTGGGAGGCGGTCAATTAGGTAAAATGCTTTTGTACGAAACAAGAAAATTTGACATCCATACCAAAGTGATGGACCCCTCGGAGGAGGCTCCTTCCAAATTGGCCTGCAACGAATTTTTCAAGGGCGATCTAATGGATTTTGATGCGGTATATGCGTTGGGCAAAAAAGTAGATGTACTTACCATAGAAATCGAAAACGTTAACCTTACTGCCCTCGAAAAATTGGAGAAAGAAGGACTGAAGGTATTCCCTCCCACCCGTGCACTGCGGATTATACAGAACAAGGCAAAACAAAAACTGTTCTATGTGGACAATAATATCCCCACTGCGGATTTTCAGCGTTTCGCCTATAAAAGCGAGATCGAGGACAGTGTTGCCAACGGAGGTCTAAAATTCCCTTTTATTTGGAAAGCCGCACAATTTGGATATGACGGCCAGGGGGTTAAGGTAGTTCGCAAACTTGAAGATCTTAACGGTCTGCCTGCCGGGGAATGCATCACCGAAGAAATGGTGGATTTTAAAAATGAACTCGCGGTGATCGTAGCCCGGAGTGCCAGTGGCGAGGTAAGAACCTATCCGGTAGTGGAAATGGAGTTCCATCCCGAAGCCAACCAAGTGGAATATGTAATTTGTCCCGCACGTATAGATGCCAAGGTCGCTGAAAAAGCCCAGGAAATAGCATTACAGCTCTCCAATAAAATTAAACATGTTGGGCTGTTGGCAGTGGAAATGTTCCAGACCCCGGACGATAAAATTCTGGTGAACGAGGTGGCCCCCAGACCACATAACAGTGGCCATTACAGTATTGAAGCAAGTTACACCAATCAATTTGAACAACATATCCGTGCCATTCTGGACCTTCCCTTGGGAAATGCCGCCAGTAAAGTAGCCGGTATAATGGTAAATTTAGTAGGGGCAGAAGGCCATACCGGAAATGTGGTCTATGAAAATATGGAGAAAATTTTGAGCCTGGACGGCGTTACCCCCCATATTTACGGTAAAAAACAGACCCGGCCCTTCAGAAAAATGGGCCATGTCACCATTGTGAACAACGATATTAAAGAAGCTAGAAAAATAGCCGAACAAGTAAAGAATACCATAAAAGTAATTAGCGATTAAAAAGTTTCAATGATATGAGTAAAGTAGCCGTAGTTATGGGAAGTACCAGCGACCTCCCTGTTATGCAGGAAGCCATAGACATACTAAAAGGTTTTGATATCGAAGTTGATGTTGATATTGTCTCTGCCCACCGTACCCCGGAAAAATTGTTCGATTTTAGTAAGAACGCCCATAAAAATGGGTATTCCGTAATCATTGCCGGTGCAGGTGGTGCTGCCCATTTGCCCGGAATGGTGGCCTCCATGTCCCCGCTGCCCGTAATAGGCGTTCCCGTAAAAAGCAGCAATTCCATTGATGGATGGGACTCCATCCTGTCCATTCTTCAAATGCCCGGTGGTGTCCCTGTTGCCACGGTAGCACTTAATGGCGCAAAAAATGCCGGCATTTTGGCCGCCCAGATCATTGGAAGCGCGGACAAAGGTGTCCTGGATAAAATCATTCTTTACAAAGAAGGCCTGAAACAAAAAGTCATCGACGGAGCCGAGGAAATGAAAAAAGTGAACAATCTACAATGAACAATGAACAATGAACAATTAAAGGTCAAACTTTGAACTTTGAACTTTGAACTTTGAACTTTGAACTTTAAACTTTAAACAAAAATAGAATACCCCTACTATGAATCCATTATTGGCCGCATTTGATACGGCACCCTTTTCAAAAATCAAAAATGAACATTTTAAACCCGCATTTTTGCAGGCCATTGAGGATGCCAGGGCTGAAATCGATGCTATTGCAAACTCCAAGGAAGTTCCTTCCTTTGAAAACACCATAGCTGCCCTGGATTTTGCCGGACAACAATTGGATAGGGTATCCAGCATCTTTTTTAATTTGAATTCTGCAGAGACCAATCCCGAAATTCAGAAATTGGCCCAGGAGGTATCCCCCTTATTGTCCGAATTCAGTAACGACATAACCCTGAACGAAGGTTTGTTTAAACGGGTAAAAACAGTATACGACCAAAGAAATAGTCTGGATTTGACGACTGAAGAACAGACTTTACTGGATAAAAAGTACAAAGGTTTTAGTAGGAACGGTGCCAATTTGCCCCCCGAAAAAAAGACCCGTCTACGTGAAATTGATGCCGAACTGTCCAAACTTACGCTCCAGTTCGGAGAAAATGTTCTGGCCGAGACCAACAAATACGAAATGCACCTTACCCATGAGAAAGATTTGGACGGACTTCCTGAAGGGGAAAAAGAGGCAGCTGCACAATTGGCAAAATCAAAGGATAAAGAGGGCTGGTTGATCACCTTGGATTACCCCAGTTACATTCCTTTCATGAAATATGCCCATAATAGAAAATTAAGGAAGGAACTTTCCATCGCATTTGGCAGCAAAGGCTTTCATAACAATGAATTGGACAATCAGAAAAATATTATAAACATTGCCAACCTTCGCCATGAAAGGGCCAATCTGTTGGGCTATAAAACGCATGCCCACTACGTATTGGAGGAGCGTATGGCGGAAACTCCGGAAAAAGTCCATCAATTTCTCCAGGAATTGTTGGAAAAGGCAAAACCGGCAGCAGAAAGGGAATTTGCCGAGTTGGAAGATTTCGCCAAGCAATTGGACCAAATAGACCGATTGGAGAAATGGGACGGCGCCTATTACTCTGAAAAATTGAAGCAAAAACTGTTCGATCTGGACGATGAAAAGCTTAAACCCTATTTTAAACTGGAAAATGTTATTGCAGGGGTATTTAAAGTAGCTACAAAATTATTCGGTCTCCAATTTGAAGAAGTTTTTGATTTGGACAAATATCATCCGGATGTAAAGACCTACCGCGTTTACGACAGGGACAAGAATCCGGTATCCCTATTTTATGCGGATTTCCACCCCAGACCTGGAAAACGGGGAGGAGCTTGGATGACCTCCTACAAAGCGCAATATATACAGCACGGAATCAATGTTCGCCCTCACATTTCCAACGTATGCAATTTTACCAAACCTACTGCCAGCAAACCCTCTTTACTTACATTTAACGAGGTCACTACCTTGTTCCACGAGTTTGGCCACGGATTGCACGGTATGTTGGCAAATACGGTATACCCCGGCCTCTCCGGCACTTCTGTTTATTGGGATTTTGTAGAACTGCCCAGTCAGATCATGGAAAACTGGTGCTACGAAAAAGAAGCTTTGGAATTATTTGCCACACACTACCAAACGGGCGAAGCAATACCAATGGAACTGGTTCAAAAAATAAAGGACTCGGCCACCTTCCAAGAGGGAATGGCCACCTTAAGACAGATCAGTTTTGGATTGTTGGACATGTCCTGGCACGGCACGGATCCATCGGGCATCAGCAACGTAAAGGAACAGGAAACAAAGGCCTTTAAACCAACGGATCTTTATCCGGAATGCCCCGAAACCTGCATGAGCACTTCGTTTTCCCATATATTTCAGGGAGGATACTCATCAGGATATTACAGCTACAAGTGGGCGGAAGTTCTGGATGCGGATGCCTTTGCCTACTTTAAGGAGAAAGGTATTTTCAACCAAGAAGTGGCCACAAAATTTAAGGACAATGTGCTCTCCAAAGGTGGTACCGAAAAACCCATGGAACTGTACAAACGCTTTAGAGGGGCCGAACCAAAGATAGAGGCCTTGTTAAAAAGGGCTGGCTTGTTGTCCGAGACAGTGGAATAAAAAATTTCTTGAAACCGACTATCCTCGAGGCAGAGCCATAGAGGTATTTCGCCGTACCGATAGCTATCGGTATCATTTTGGCCTTAGGGCCAAAAGCCGAAATTTTGTATTTTGCCCCACCTGGAATTGCGAAAAAGCAATTCCGACCCTGCCTACCGGCAAAGGCAGGCTCCCCCAAGGGGAGGTATGATCGGAAACCCTGCCTCGCAGGCAGGCCCAAGGCAAAGCCGTCGGGGAATTATAAAGATTAAACGAATATTCAGTATCCCAATACATCTCCCCATTAGAAAAACCAAATTTTATACTATAACATACCGAATTCCCCTCTTGAGAGGGGCTAGGGGTGTGTTAAGTAAGAAGGAAGAGCAATTACAGAGAAAAGGATGAGGCTGGCTTAAGCAATGTTTACACTACCAAATACTAAATTTACTTTATAAAACATAACTGGCTACAATCCCGTATTATCCTGGATCTCGGGATTTAGTTGTTTTAAATGGGATATAAATGCGCGTTTTTCTTTGGGGGAGATGATGACGCTTTCATATTTATTATAAAACACCTCTAGCCTATCCAAGGAAGTAGCAGGTGCACTAATAGGATTTTTGGTAGCCTCAATTTTTGTAATGGAACTTATTGAAATGGAACGATTGAGAAGAAATCCACTTTTAACCCTTAAAACCCCATTACCTATCTCATAATAGGTGGTTAAAAATATGTATCCGATAAAAAGCGAAGGCAACAACAAAAGTGCGGGGCCAATAGGTACAGGGTTTTTCAACCACTGGTAAACAGGTGCTAAAAATAAAAGGAGGATTATAATTACCAGAATCCATCCTATTTTTGATTTATATCTTACCATAACTATTCATTGCCAGGATCTACTTATTGGATATCAAAAATAGAAGTTATAGCCCAGTCTATGCCCCAGGTTCAATTTTTGCCCTTAACGGCATCATATCCCCCTTCCAGATCAACTACATTGGCAAAGCCCAAAGATTTTAATTTTTCCTGTGCCTTGGCACTGCGTCCGCCCATCTTGCAGTAGAGGTAGATGGTCTTGTTTTTGTCCACTGTTTTAAATCGGTCCGAGAAATCGGCATCGTACCAATTTATATTCTCGGCATTCTCCAAGTGTCCGGCACTAAACTCTTCTGGGGTCCTGACATCTATCAAAACAGCATCATCCAACATTTCCTGCTTAAATTCGACAATCGGCATTTTATCCCTGTTATCTTGGGAGCAGCCCGTTTGCAGTATCAGCACTACCAAAAAAAGAAATATTTTTCCCATAACCTATTTGCTTGATCAAAAATAAGAATTCTTCTTCAGAAAAAATCACCTATTTTTGAAGCGACAAAAAGATATGGCAAAACAAGAATTGAATCCGGACATATGGGTGGATAGTTATTCCGACTACCTGTTCAACTATGCGGTAAGCCGCGTAAGCGATTCCGAAATTGCCAAAGATCTGGTACAGGAGACATTTTTTGCCGGATTAAAATCGGCCAAAAATTTTAAAGGGGAGGCTGCAGAGCGTACATGGCTCATCTCCATCCTAAAAAGGAAAGTAATCGATCATTATCGCAAAATAAATTCCAAAAAAGCGAAATCCATGGTCCGCATCACCCAAAACCAGAATAGCGAGGCAGATAGCAACTATTTGGAGGAGCAGGTTGCGGATCCCATGAGCCTATTGGAAAACAGCCAAATAGAAAACGAAGAATTGGGCATGGCCATACAGCACTGTATCTCCAAGCTTCCAAAAAAACACGCTTTGGCATTTACCTTAAAAACCATAAACGGACTCAGTACCGAGGAGGTATGTAAGGAGCTGGATATCAATCCGTCTAACCTTTGGGTCATCCTCCATAGGGCAAGAACGGTTCTTATGGATTGCCTAAACAACAATTGGTTCAAGATATGAAATGCCCATCTGCCTGCCGGTAAAGGCAGGTTCGACCATCAAAAACAAATAAATATCAACAAATGAAAAGCTGTAAGGACGTTGAAATAATCTGTACCAAAGCACAGTACAAGGAGGCCTCCTTCCTGGAAAAAATAAAGATAAGACTGCACCTGTTTTTTTGTAAAACCTGCAAAACTTTTTCCAAAAAAAACACCCAACTAACCTCTCTCTGTTCCCAGGCCAAGATTAGGACACTTCCCGTTGAAGAGAAGGAAAAGATGAAAACAGAGTTAAAATCAAAGATTTAAAAAGACATCCATTGCCAAAATACAGGCCCACCATAAAATGGGTACGGACTCTACCCAAAAGGAAGAAAAAAACGGGGACTGATTTCTTTTGGTCACCAACATTAACATTCCCAAAACCAAAAATGCCAGCCCTTTACCCATCACCTCCAAATACGTTAGCTGATCTTTCATAAAGGTCAATAAGAAAAAAAGGACCGCGCCGGCAACACCCATTAGTTTTGTTTTTAGGTAACCAAACCGTTGGGGCAGAGTCCTTAATTCGGGATCATCATAATCCAAGTCCCTAATTTCGAACGGCAACATTAGGATCAGGACCATTAAAAATCGTTGTACCAATTCCACTACAACATCCCGATCCAAGACTGCATCTGCAGCTACAACCGGTAAAACTACCGTTGTTCCCGCCCAAACCAAGGCCACGATAAAAATTTTAAGCCCTCCCAAACTCCTAAGGTTCTTTGCATTGGGCAACAACGGAACCGCATATAAACCGGTGAGAACGGACAATATTATAATCCCGATCCAAGCCTCATAGGATACAAAAAAAGAATGGTACAAGGCAAAGGCCCCTGCAACAAAGCTTATCACCTGAATGTTCTTGTGATATGTATTGGATACCAAATAATACTTTTTGGCCTCCACTCCATACTTTACAAAATTATAGCAGGCAATGGTTCCAAAAAATGCTAGGTAGGAGATATGGTTGTCCCTGGACAATCCAAAAAAAACGCAGCTAATTTCAATAAATGCAAAAACCGATAATGCTACGTGTATACTGGCATCCAAATAAAAATGAAACAAGTAGCTGCGCCAGTTCATAAATCAAAAGTAAACAAAGTGTTCATAACCTCTTATTTTAGTTAAAAACTTTGAAGAGGGTTGGATTTAAAAGCTGCAAAATAAACATAAATAATGAGTATTTTTGCTCACCTATATTTTAGATCAAAATTGCTTGAATTTATGAGGACAGACTTATTTGCACTGCGCCATATCGGCATTAGAGAAGAAGACCTTCCACAGATGCTGAAAACTATCAATGTCGATTCTTTGGACCAATTGATAAGCGAAACCATTCCGGACGATATCCGCCTTGCAAAGCCCTTGGCTTTGGATACCCCCATGAACGAGCACGAGTATTTGTCCCACATCCAAGTTTTGTCCGAAAAGAACAAAGTTTTTAAATCCTATATCGGCCTGGGCTACCACGAAAGCATAACTCCTTCTGTGATAAAGAGGAATATTTTGGAAAATGCAGGATGGTATACGGCCTACACCCCGTACCAGGCTGAAATTGCACAAGGACGCTTGGAGGCCCTACTGAATTTCCAGACCGTAATAGCGGAACTCACCGGAATGGAATTGGCCAATGCCTCCCTTTTGGACGAGAGTACTGCCGCCGCAGAAGCGATGACCATGCTTTTTGATGTACGCAGTAGGGATCAAAAGAAAAATAACGTTTTAAAATTCTTTGTTTCCGAAGAAATCATGCCCCAAACATTGTCGCTTTTAAAAACAAGGTCCGTCCCACTGGATATAGAACTGGTTGTTGGCAATCACGAAAGTTTTGGGTTTGGCGATGATTATTTTGGCGCACTGCTGCAATATCCGGGAAAACATGGCCAAGTACATGATTATGCCCCGTTCGTAGCCAAAGCCGTTGCAAAAAACATAAAAGTGGCCGTTGCTGCAGATATTTTGAGTTTGGCATTATTGACCCCACCAGGTGAATTTGGTGCCGATGTGGTGGTCGGAACCACTCAACGTTTTGGCATTCCCCTGGGTTACGGTGGGCCCCATGCCGCCTTTTTTGCCACAAAAGAGGAATACAAGAGAAGTATTCCCGGCAGAATAATAGGGGTTACCAAAGACACCGATGGCAAGCCGGCCCTAAGAATGGCGTTACAGACAAGGGAGCAGCATATAAAACGGGACAAGGCCACCTCCAACATCTGTACGGCCCAGGTCCTGTTGGCCGTAATGGCCGGAATGTACGCCGTATACCACGGCCCAAAGGGACTAAGGTATATCGCCAACAAGGTTCACTCCTCGGCCGTTACCCTAGCGGACAGCCTGGAAAAATTAGGGTTATATCAAACCAACACTACTTATTTTGACACTATAAACATCAAGGCGGATTCTACCAGAGTGAGGCCCGTTGCCGAAAAACATGGGGTTAATTTCCTATATGTCGATGCCGATACCATCTCCATTGCATTGAATGAGGCTACCTCCCAGAAAGACCTACAGCTAATAGCAACTATTTTCGCAGAGGCCATAGGGAAAGAACCCGTTGCAATCAATGGCCTATTAACACCATCACTTCTTGATGACAAGCTTGCCCGTACTTCAACGTTTTTGGAGAATAGCGTATTCAATTCCTACCACTCCGAAACCGAATTAATGCGGTATATAAAAAAATTGGAGCGAAAGGATCTGGCATTGAACCACTCCATGATTTCCCTGGGTTCCTGTACCATGAAATTGAACGCCGCCTCCGAAATGTTGCCATTGAGCATGGCGCGTTGGGGAAACATCCATCCTTTTGTACCTATCGACCAGGCCGAAGGCTATCAGACCATCCTTCGGGAATTGGAAAAAGATCTTAATATCATCACCGGATTTGCAGGAACCTCCTTACAACCAAATTCCGGGGCCCAAGGAGAATTTGCCGGCCTAATGGTCATAAGGGCCTATCACCAATCAAGAGGTGAAGGCCATAGAAATATTTGCCTAATACCTGCCTCTGCACATGGTACCAACCCCGCTTCCGCAGTTATGGCGGGCATGAAAGTGGTAGTGACAAAAACCGATGAAAATGGAAACATAGACGTGGCGGACCTTGCAGAAAAGGCCCAGCTGCACAAAGAGAACCTTTCCGCCTTAATGGTAACCTACCCTTCTACCCACGGTGTATTCGAATCTTCCATTAAGGAAATCACAAAATTGATCCATGACAATGGAGGCCAGGTATATATGGACGGGGCCAATATGAATGCACAAGTAGGATTGACCAATCCCGCCACCATTGGGGCCGATGTCTGCCATTTAAACCTACACAAAACATTCGCCATCCCCCATGGTGGTGGTGGTCCCGGAGTTGGACCTATTTGCGTAGCGGAACAATTGGTGCCATTTCTACCGGGAAACCCCGTAATCAAAACAGGTGGAGATAAAGCTATTACGGCCATATCGGCAGCACCTTGGGGAAGTTCATTGGTATGTCTGATCTCTTATGGATATATAAAAATGTTGGGCGAAAGCGGATTGACCCAGTCTACAAAGACCGCCATTCTAAATGCGAACTACATTAAAAATAAGCTAAGTGGAAAATTTGATGTACTCTATACCGGGGAAAGGGGAAGGGCTGCCCACGAAATGATCATTGACTGCAGGCCCTTTAAGGAGAATGGCATAGAAGTAACGGATATCGCAAAAAGATTAATGGATTATGGGTTTCATGCCCCTACGGTTTCCTTCCCGGTAGCGGGCACGCTCATGATAGAACCTACGGAGAGTGAAAGTTTGGCCGAATTGGACCGATTCTGTAACGCCATGCTCTCCATTCGTAAAGAAATTGATGCCGCATCGGTCGAGGATACCAACAATGCCCTAAAAAATGCACCCCACACCTTGGAGATGGTTACCACGGACCAATGGAATTATCCTTATAGTAGACAACAGGCCGCCTTCCCCTTGCCATATATTTTTGAAAACAAATTTTGGCCCAGTGTAAGACGGGTCGACGATACATATGGAGACCGTAATTTAATATGTACCTGCGCTCCCATCGAAGCGTATATAGAAGCCTAAAAATCATAAAAAAACCAAGCATTTCAAAGCCTTTCACCTTATAGTGAAAGGCTTTTTTTATTGGCAAATGCAAAAACGGAATTATCTTGGACATCATATCAAGTCCAAAGGACAACATTTACCCCTATCCAATTGCTATATATTTATACCAATAAATACACATCATTATGAATATTGGCATTACCGGTACCGGTTCTTATCTACCATCGATTATTACAAAGAATTCGGATTTCAAAGATCATGATTTTTTGAACGGGGATGGCACCCCCTTTAAGCATCCAAATGATGTGATCATCCAAAAATTTCAAGACATTACAGGAATTAGCGAAAGGCGTTATGCCGAGGCTGGCCTGAACACTTCCCAACTTGGATTTTTTGCGGCAGAAAGGGCAATAGCCAATGCCAAAATTGATAAGGAAGAACTGGATTACATCATTTTTGCCCACAATTTCGGCGATGTGTCCATTGGCCAATCGCAGGGGGACACCTTGCCCAGTTTGGCCACACGGGTAAAACACCAATTGCAGATCAAAAATCCCAAATGTGTTGCCTATGACCTCCTATTTGGTTGTCCGGGCTGGATCGAAGGAGTAATCCAGGCACATGCCTTTATCAAAAGTGGGATTGCCAAAAAATGTCTCGTAATCGGGGCAGAAACATTATCAAGGATTGTTGACAGGCATGATCGGGATTCCATGATCTATTCGGATGGTGCCGGGGCCACCATTATTGAAGCCAGCAAAAATGCCGGCCAAATCCTATCGCACAACAGTGCAACTTATGCCAATGGGGAAGCCTTTTTTCTCTTCTACGGGGAATCCTATTCCAAAACCGTACAAGACGACACTAAATACATAAAAATGTATGGCAGAAAAATATATGAATTTGCCGTGACCCATGTACCACAAGCCATGAAGGATAGTCTGGACAAAAGCGGGGTACCAATAGCCAAAGTAAAAAAAATATTCATTCATCAGGCCAATGAAAAAATGGACGAGGCCATAGTAAAACGTTTCTATAAACTTTTCAATATGGAGATGCCCGATGGAATTATGCCCATGAGCATAGAAAAATTGGGAAATAGTTCCGTGGCTACCATACCCACCCTATTTGATATGGTAAGAAATGGAAAAATGGAAAATCAATCTATAAAAAAGGGAGATGTTGTTATATTTGCAAGTGTTGGTGCCGGTATGAACATAAACGCCATTGTATATAGGGTATAATGGACCGCCATACACTTTTATGAATACCGAACACCTATGTTTCCGGTTATAGTTATAGCGCCATTGCCTACAACACCTCCAAAAATATATTAAACAACTAACCCGATTACCGCCGATGTACGAAAGAAGTTTCCCGAACAAACGTTTTAAACATACGCTGGATTTTCTACAAAAGCATATTTCCACAGATCAAACCATATTGGATCTTGGGGTAGAAAACCCCTTCTCCAAGATTATGATGGAAAATGGTTACCAGGTGGAGAACACAAAAGGTGAGGATCTGGACCTGGATTTTTCCACTGCCAGGACTACCAACGCAGAAGTTGTCACGGCCTTTGAAATCTTTGAACATCTTTTGGCCCCGTTCAATATCCTTAGCCACATTAAACCCGATAAACTGGTAGCTAGTATTCCCCTAAGATTATGGTTTTCATCTGCCTACAAAAGTAAGACCGATCCTTGGGACAGGCACTATCACGAGTTTGAAGACTGGCAGTTCGATTGGTTACTGGAAAAGGCGGGATGGGAAATTAAAGATCGGGCCAAATGGACCAATCCTGTAAAAAAATTAGGGATCAGACCGTTACTTAGGAGTTTTACCCCACGATACTATATAGTTTACGCGGAAAGAAAGACCTATCCCACATCCAAATCCATATAGGCCCGGGAATGGGCAAGGCTTATGAAATATCCATTAGCAAAATTTTCAAACCTCCCGATAATTATCGGGACAAAAATGATTACTTGGATATTACATCTGACCGATAAAAAACAATAAATATAAACAGATGAAATATTATATTGTTATCCCTGCACACAACGAAGGCCAATTCTTAACGGATACCCTGCAATCTGTGGTTGCACAAACCTTGCCCCCTAAAAAAGTGGTGGTGGTAAATGATAATTCGTCTGATGATACCGAGCAGATAATAGATAGCTTCACTGCCAAATTTAATTACATCTCAAAAATCAATGTAAAATCGTCCACTGTCCATATGCCGGGAAGTAAGGTCATTAATGCCTTTAACAAAGGCTTGGAACAATTGGATGACGATTATGGTTTTATAGTGAAGTTGGATGCCGATATAATTCTTCCCGATTCCTATTTTGAAAAAGTGGCCAGGATATTTTCAACCGATGCCAAAATTGGGATAGCAGGTGGATTTGCGTATGAACAGGACAAGAACGGCGATTGGAAATTGAATCACCCTATGGACAAGGACCATGTACGTGGGGCTTTTAAAGCATACAGCAAAAGATGCTTTAAGGCAATAGACGGACTCAAAACGGCCATGGGATGGGATACCGTGGACGAACTACTTGCCCAATATAACGGCTTCAACATCCATACCGATAACCACCTACAGGTGAAACACTTACGGCCATTGGGAAATGCCTATAACCAAAAAGCCAAATTACTTCAGGGAAAGGCCATGTTCTCCATGAGGTACGGCTTTCTTATTACCCTTATCGCTTCCTTAAAAATGGCTTTAAAGCAAAAAAAACCAAGGGCATTTATAGATAACCTTCATGGTTACTTTTCGGCCAGGAAAGAAAAAACAGCTTATTTGGTAAGCCCGATGGAGGGAAAATTTATTCGCCAACTGCGATGGAAAAAAATGAAGGCCAAACTTTTTCGATAAAAAAATTTAGCCTTTTATATTACAACAACTCTTGTATTTATTCCAATACCTCCTCAATGGGATCTCCGGTAGTTCCTGAAGGGGCGTTCATTCCCATTAGGGCGGCTATTGTTGGGGCTATGTCCGGAATTACGGTCCTGCTCACCGTACTCCCCTTCTTAATGCCTTTGCCATAAAACAATAAGGGTGCATGCGTATCGTAGTTCCATGGTGAACCATGTGTAGAGCCCGTATTTCCGTATTTTCCGCTTCCCGGATCGAACACCATCAACACATCCCCTGAGCGTTTTTGGTTAAATCCGTTCTGTACGATATATGGAACACCACTGGTATATTGGTTCTGCCACATTTGATTGGCCGTAAACACCTTATAAATACCTTCATATTGAATCAGTTCCAAAGCCAAATCCTCTTCAACATCTTCTATGTCCAGATCCAGACTCTTGATTACCTTATAATCCAAAAATAATTGATTATTGGAGGTTTCCTTCACTATATCCGTAGTTCCATAGGTGTACTTCAAATATTCCGTAAGTCGATCGTCCAATTCCTTAGATGCCACTACGTTACCGGGAAGTTTCTGGTCCCTTAAATAGGCCGGAACATTGATGGCCGCATGATCTGAAGTCAGAAAAACGGTATATTCCCCGGTCCCTACTTTCTTATCCAAGGTTTCAAAAAGACGTTTCAAATCTTGGTCCAAACGCAGATAGGTATCCTCTACCTCCTTGGAATTCACCCCCCATTTATGTCCCACATAATCGGTACTTGAGAAACTTATTGCCAGAAAGTCCGTAAAATTATCCGTTCCGAGCGATTCCTTATCCACGGCCTCCAAAGCAAAATCTGTAGTTAGACTATTGCCGTATGGAGTACTTTTTAGGATACTATATTTGCCATTATTGTCCCACAGGCCAACCAGATCATAAGGAAAGGTTGGTGTGGACTTGCCCTCAAACAGCCCTTCGTAATTATTGTTATCGGTACCACTTTCCAAATAACTATTAATGTCTTTCAGGGTATTCCAAGGTTTCTTGTACTTATCCACACTCTTTTGAGCATTAAATTCAATGACCCATTGGGGCAATGCATCCATATAATAAGAACTGGTTATCCAATTGCCTTCGGCTCCGCCATCAAACCAATAGGCAGCATTAGCAGCATGGCCTCCGGGCAGAACGGCACCTCTATCCTTAATGGCAACAGCGATTACTTTACCGCGCATTTGGGTATGCAGCCTTACTTGGTCCGTGATCGTAGTGGTCTGTACCCTATGGGGGGACATTTTTCCGGCATCGGAAGACGTTCCAACCGAATTATAATCGGGATCTCCAGCGCAATACACACTTTCTCCTGTGTATTTATCGTACCAATCATTGCTAATTATACCGTGTACGGATGGGGTTGTACCTGTATACACGGAGGCATGTCCGGCACCGGTAACCGTTGGCGCATAATTATAATGGTTGTTTTTACAATTAAAGCCATCGTTCACCAAACGCTTAAATCCACCTTCCCCATATTGGTTCCAAAAGCGGGTCAAATAATCGTACCGCATTTGGTCCACTACAATGCCCACTACCAATTTGGGTGTGGTAGCAATATCCTTATCAGTGACCATCCCCGCATTTGATATGGATTCTTCCCTATCTTTTTTTGATTTTCTCTGGGCATTTGCCTCAAGAGGGTTAAATCCTATGAAAAGCACTAAAACCAATAATAGCAGATTCTTATTTTGCATTTCTTTCATTTTTAGGAAAACAAAAATATAGAAATAAACCCTTTAAATTCCAATTGGAAGTTAAATGATTCTTAATATTGTTATTTTTACATTCCTAAGCAATATTTTATATTGAATGAATTACATAGCATCAATAGGCAGCTATTTTATAATGGTCAAGGAGGTTTTTAAAAAGCCCACCAAATGGTCCGTTATGAAATCCCTAATATTAAAGGAAATAGATGAATTGGTTTATGGTTCCATGGGGATCATTATTTTCATTTCCTTTTTTATCGGGGGCGTAGTTTCCATACAGACCGCACTGAACATTACCAATCCGTTGATTCCCCGAAATCTTATAGGGTTTGCCACCAGGCAATCCGTAATACTTGAGTTTGCCCCAACCTTCACCTCTATAATTATGGCCGGTAAGGTGGGTTCCTATATCACCTCCAGTATCGGCACCATGAGGGTAACGGAACAGATCGATGCCTTGGAGATCATGGGGGTAAATTCTTTGAACTATCTGGTTTTTCCAAAAATAATAGCGATGTTGCTTTATCCCTTTGTGATTGCGATAGCTATGTATGTGGGTATTTTTGGAGGATGGATGGCCGGTGTTTTTGGAGGGTTCAGCTCCAGTGCAGACTTCGTGGAAGGCCTGCAATTGGACTTTATTCCCTTTCACGTTACCTATTCCTTTATAAAATCGATAGTGTTTGCATTGATTATAGCCACCATACCCTCATTTCACGGATTCTATATGAAGGGAGGGGCATTGGAAGTCGGCAAGGCCAGCACCACTGCATTTGTTTGGACAAGTGTTGTGATCATCATTGTAAATTATATCTTAACACAATTACTATTGGGCTAATGATAGAAGTGGACAACATACATAAATCCTTTGGTGAAAGCCATGTTTTAAAGGGCATTAGTTCCAATTTTGAAAAGGGCAAGACCAACCTTATAATAGGACAGAGCGGTTCCGGAAAAACGGTTTTCTTAAAATGTCTTTTGGGTCTCTTTGCACCGGATGAAGGTACTATTAGTTATAATGGAAAAATCTATTCCGAACTATCGGCAAACGAGCAACGCGACTTAAGACAGGAAATGGGAATGGTATTCCAGGGCAGTGCCCTGTTCGATTCCATGACCGTGCAGGGCAACGTTATGTTTCCCTTGGACATGTTCACCAAACAATCGAAGTCGGAAATGCAGGATAGGGTAGATTTTGTACTAAAACGTGTAAACTTGGTAGATGCCCATAATAAATTTCCATCCGAAATATCCGGGGGAATGCAAAAGCGTGTTGCCATTGCCAGAGCTATTGTAATGAATCCAAAATATTTGTTTTGTGATGAACCCAATTCGGGGCTGGATCCCAAAACAGCTATCCTTATAGACAACCTTATCCATGAAATCACCAAAGAATACGATATTACAACGGTAATCAATACGCATGACATGAATTCCGTTATGGAAATCGGCGAGAAGATAATTTTCCTTAAAAATGGCCTCAAGGAATGGGAAGGCAGCAATAAAGAAATTTTTAAAACGGAAAACGAAGCCGTTACCGATTTCGTCTATTCCTCGGAATTATTTAAAAAGGTGCGGCAAATGTATATAGAGGAACGGAATTAAGACTGTTCTTCCCTGACCTGGATCTTGGAATTCTTTAATCTTAGGCGTAACCAATCCGTTAGTTTTTGGGAATCGGTTTTTATTTGTTGGGCAGGCAATCCTTTTTTCCATTGCACATTGAACACCGGAACGGTGTCCAATTTATTAAAATCCGTTGTTATGGTATGGGAAAAACCCAGACTGGTCAAATTCTCATAATTGGTCTTGGCTTCCGCACTAATTTCCTGAAAAGGAATCTGCAGTTCAACAATCTTGCCCATTTTTTCAACCTCCTCCTTTAAAACCTGGATCTGCTGTTCCTTGCTCAACAATTCAGCCTTTTTGGATTCATATAGTTCGCTTACATACCTCATTTGATCCAATTCTTCGTTTTTGGATCCCTGTACTATTTTTAGTTCTACATTTTTAAGCTTGGCAAAGGTATTTTTTTGCGTATTCCATGTAGCCACAACATTGTCCGGTATAGGTTCGTTCCCCATAAACACCAATTCAATAAACCCATTCTCCCCATGATTGTATTGTATATCCGTTAAATTGTCCAAATACCGGCCCTCTCCCGGTAGTTCATAGGGCACAATATTATTGACCACAAATTGCTTGGCCTCTTTTTTGAACAAGGACTCCTGAAACACATCGTAAAAGGTAAATCCGGCAGGAATCATGACCAAAATAGCTACAATGGATGCCATTCGGGCAATAAACCTTCTTCGTTGTGAATTGGCATAGCGCACCATTGGAAAACGCAATAATTTTATAACCAAAAATGTGGCCAGCGCAATAAAAATAGTATTTATGGTAAAGAGGTACATGGCACCGCTGGCATAGCTAAAATTACCTATGGCCAGCCCAAAACCAACCGTACATAAGGGGGGCATCAAGGCGGTTGCAATGGCCACCCCATAAATAACACTGGCAATGGTCCCTTTTTTGGCACGTGCGATCACTAATGCCAATCCACCAAAAAAGGCAATTAGAACATCCCTAATATCGGGTGCGGTCCTTGCCAGCAGCTCTGATGATTCATCCCTCAAAGGGAACAGATAAAAGAATAAAAAAGCCGTAATAACACTTAAGGCCACCATAACGGCAAAATTCTTGAGCGATCGCCTCAAGGTATCTATATCATTGATCGCCAAGGATAGTCCAATACCCAAAATAGGCCCCATTAAAGGGGAAATTAACATGGCACCTATGACAACCGCAGTAGAATTGGCATTAAGACCGACCGATGCAATAAAAATAGAGCATATCAAAATCCAGGAAGTGTGGCCTTTAAAGGGAATATCCGCAACAATGGATTCTTTGGTAGCTTCCTGATCCGTATTCTGACGTATGTCCAATAAATCGGCCAGAAATACCTTTACACCTTCCAAAAGTCCCTTGAAATCCCTCTTTATTCCCTGTCCATTAGCTTCCTGAACTTCCTTATTCTGGTCCTTATTTAAATTTTCTTCCATAATTATGCTAGTTGATCCCCAAATTTATCTTTAATCTTTGCAAGTACCTTTTTAATATCCTGTTCCTTGGATTTGGGATATATGAGCAAAACCTCTTCCTTGTCCACCACAATATAGTCTTTTAATCCATCTATAACGATAATTTTTCCTTTTGGGGAACGAATCATATTTCCCTGGGAATCCTCTGCCAAAACCTGACAGTTCACCAAAGCATTTTCGTTATCGTCCTTTTCCAATTTATCGTACAAAGAACCCCAGGTTCCAAGATCGTTCCAATCAAAAGTAGCGGGGAGTACATAAATATTACTGGACGGCTCCAAAATAGCATAGTCTATGGAAACATTTTCCGCCTTTGGATAATTTTCATATATGAATGCCCGTTCCTGAACGGTATTATAGTATTCCGATCCACTAAGAAATAAATTATATTGTTCCGGCTGATATTTTTTAAAAGCATCTACAATGGTTTTCACACTCCACATAAAGATTCCGGCATTCCACAAAAAATTCCCTTGTTTTATGAAATCCTTGGCAGTTTCGTAATCAGGTTTTTCCCTAAACTGCCGAACATTCTTTATGCGTTCCCCTTCTTTCTTTTCAAATTCTATATATCCGAAGCCCGTATTGGGAAAAGTAGGCTTTATTCCCAAGGTGCAGAGAACACTTTCCTTTTCGCACTTATCAAAACAGCTTAAAACATCCTTGGCAAAGGCATCCTCATCTTCGATCCAATGGTCACTGGGAGCCACTAACATTAAGGCATCGGGATTCCTTTTTTGTATTTTTAAGGCCGCATACAAAATACATGGAGCGGTATTTCGCATGGCCGGTTCCAAGACTACCTGCTCTTGCTTTACCTCCGGTAATTGTTCCAGGACCAGTTCGTTATACCTTTCATTGGTCAAGATCAAAATATTTTGGACCGGCACAAACTTCATCAATCTCTTAAACGTCTTCTGTATCAAGGTATCCCCTGTACCCAACATATCATGAAACTGTTTGGGATAGGCAATAGTGCTGATTGGCCAAAATCTGGACCCTACCCCACCTGCCATTATAACGGCATAATAATTTTTATTCATAGCACTGATCTTTAATCCTTTATTAATTCCACTTCGGCATTGGGCTGAAAAAGATAGACCCTTCCCGTAGCTATTTCCACACATTCGTATCGCTTTACCCTTTTATTCCTTTTCTGGAATAATTTGCCATTATATATCCTAAATACACTGCCATGGGGCAATTCAAAAATATAGGATTTTTCACTTTCCTGTACATCAAATTGTTTTAGGGCCAAGGATAGGCCGGCGTCCGTATCACTACTGGCCTTTGGATTTCTGAAATGTCTGGCCAAAATAGGCAAAAGACTGGATGGAAAAACTTCTGGCCTTAAAAATGGCAACATTAGATATTGGAATGTCCTTTTCCACTCGGACCCGTGTGGCTTTATTCTATGTCCATATTTTTCAAAGGCTACCAAATGTGCTATTTCATGGACCAACGTAATCAGGAATCGATATTTATTTAAAGTAGCGTTCACTGTAATCTGATGGGATCCGTTGGGCATCCTCCTATAATCCCCATGGCGGGTAACCCGTTGATTTACAATCTTAAGGTGTACCCCGTTTTCCTTAATAAGCTCCATACTTAAAATTACCGCCCTTTCAGGAAGATACTTTTCCAAAGTGTCCTGCATATTGACAAAATTAGAAATTTTAAGATTCCTTTTTTCCCTTAAGCAGCAATTTTATCCAAATAACCTAAGAGACTGTCCAAATTTTGTTTCCGCAAAAATATTTACACTTTTATTAACGATTAAAGTCAACTTCTTTCCACTAACTTTGCATTCCCCATGAATACAGTGAAAAATAAATAATTACTATAATTATGAACGAGTTAAGAACCACCAATAAGTTATTGCTTATTATAGTAATCCCCTTAGTGTTTTACTTGCTCAAACTTTTGTCGTTTATCTTTATTCCCCTTATTTTCTCTATGTTCATAGCCTTATTGTTCCTACCTATTATGCGTTGGCTCAATAAAAAGAAAGTGTCCAAACCCATCAGTATTTTTATTGTTATACTCATTTTTATTGGCGCATTAAAAATTGGCGGGGAACTTATACAACTTACCAGTAAGGAAATACTATCTGCGGACAATGCTTTTTTCCAAAAAGCGGAGACCAAATTGGAAGCCCTGTTATTAAGCATGGAAGATGTTCTTGGAATACCTTATTCCAAAGAAGAAAACATCATTAACAATTTTATTCCCAAGGAAAGTATGATGAAGAACTTTGGGACGACCCTGGATTTTATCGGCAATACGGTGACTATGATATTAATGACCGTATTTTTTGTTGTGCTATGGTTGGCAGAATCCATAAACGTTCAAAAATTAATGAACAATACCATTCTAAAACAAAGGCATACCTCGGTCAAAACTTTTGTAAAGGTAGAAAAGGATCTTATTACCTTTATAAAGGTCAAATTTCTGGTAAGTCTATTTACAGGGATCGGAATAGGGCTGGCCTGTGTCTTTTTTGATGTAAGCTTTCCTATTTTTTGGGGATTGTTCGCCTTTGCCATAAATTTTGTCCAAATGGTAGGCTCCATTATTTCCGTAGTGTTACTGGCCCTGTTTGCATTTGTTGAATTGGAACCATCCAGCACGCTCCTGTTCTTTGTACTGTCCATTACAGGGGTACAGGTTTTGTTCGGATCGATCTTGGAACCCGTATTCATGGGGAAATCTTTTTCCATTAACATCATAACCGTTTTGGTCATGTTGATGCTATGGGGGTATATTTGGGGAGTACCCGGATTGATCATGGCCATACCGATTACCGTTTTCATCAAGATAATTTTGGAACAGTTCCCCCAAACCAAAATAATAGCCGATCTCCTTTCGGGCAATAAACCGGCAAAGACATAAAGAATTTTTTCTTGTTCCGTAACCCTGCTAAGCTCCCGAAAGCTTTCGGGATCAAAAAGAGCTTCAAATTGGACAAAACCAGCTAATTCCTGCCCGTACCGGATCGGACAGGTTCACTTCAATCAGAAAAATTTTAATGGTTCATAAACAAAAAAGGAGTCTACTACAATTTCAGCAAGGAAATGAGTTCTTCCATTTGTCCAAAGGTCTTGGTGACTTCCTTTTCAAAATCGGGTTCCACGTTTAGCGGCATATAGCCATATACATCAAACCCTCCAGAGGTAGCCGCCTTTGCCCCCTTTAAAGAATCTTCTATTACCAAACATTCGTTTGGGGAATACCCCATGGTTTTTGAGGCATGTAGGTAAATAGCCGGGTCCGGCTTCCATTTTCCAATATCATAGCAACTAAAAATATTGCTTTTAAAAAAGGAGGACAGACCGGCGGTTGCCAAATTCCTTTTAATTTTTTCCTGTGGCCCACTGGATGCGACACAAAATGGGACCGTTAATTTATTCAACACCTGTTCAATACCGTCTACCGGTTTCAGGTGGTTCGAAAATATTTCGTAGGACCTTTTCCGATATTCCCTTTCAAATTCCGAGGGCAATGGTTTTTGAATAATGGCCTCTACCTGTCTGATACTGTCATATAAAAATCCCCCTTTAAAATGTTTCATGGCATAGGATATATCTATCCCGGCACCATGTTCATTGGCCATATCCACAAAAACCTGATTGCCCAATACCTCACTATCTACCAACACCCCGTCACAGTCGAAAATAACACAATTGTAATCTTTCATGTACCCCATTAAAATTAAGGTGTTGAGTTGGACACCTGCAATAATTTTCCATTGTAAAGCTTATGCCCCGTAAGCGCAAAATCCTTGATATAAGCCGCCATTTCCAAAGCAGTGACAGGGGCCTTATAGCCAGGAAAGGCTTCCTCCAACATTTCGGTCTGTACGGCCCCGAGGGCCAATACATTGAATGATGGCCCCGATTCCTTAAATTCCTCCGCCCACAATTCCGTCATGGTAATTACAGCGCCCTTACTGGAACTATAGGCAGATAATCCGGCAAATTTCATACTTCCCTGAACCCCTCCCATAGAACTAATGGTCACCACATGGCCGGTTTTGGGCATTAAGGGAACTATTCTTTTAGTGATATTGGCCACCCCAAAGACATTTACTTTATACACCTCTTCAAAGGCTTCCATGGAAGTTTCCAAAAAAGGTCTGTTCAATAATTTCCCCGCATTGTTTATAAGAATATCGACCTGTTTCCAATTACTTTTAATAAACCCGTCCAAATGAAGGTAATGGGCCTCATTGGTCAGATCAAATGAAAAACTGGATATATTTTTATGTTTCAATGCGGCAATAGGGGCATTATTTCTGGAAAGGGCCAACACTTTATGTCCGTCATCGGCAAACAACCGTGCCATTTCAAAACCAATTCCCCTACTACTTCCCGTAATTACAATATTCGCCATTATCTGTATTCTATCTCCCGCTCTGGGGCATTAATAATCTCTTCCAAAACCGGAGCGGTCTTATTTACCAATAAGGCCAAATGGTCAAAATCCATTATATTAACCTCATCGCCTACCTTATGATAGTGGTCAAAGTTGGTAAAATCGAAGGTACAAAAGGTTTGGGATGGTACCCCGAACTCCAAGTGGAACGGATAATTATCCGATCTTTTAAATAGATTGTATTCCTTTGCCGTTGGGAGAAATCCAACCAGTTTGTCCCGGGCATAAGAATTGCATATCTCCGCCAAATTGGATTCCTCATATCCTGTAACGTACATAAAATAATCCTTCCCGACCAAGGGAACCCCGACCATTTCAAAATTTAACATGGCATAGAGGTCCAAATTTTTATCCTTAAGCTTTTTGGCCAAGTGTTTCGACCCTAAGAGGCCTTTTTCCTCTGCACTGAACAGGGCAAAGATAATGCTGCGCTTATTGTTTCCAAACCTACCAAAATAACGGGCAAGCTCCAAAACAGCGGTAGTACCGGAGGCATTATCATTGGCACCATTGGCAATGGTATCACCGGCCACCGGATCTGCAGTTCCTATATGGTCATAGTGGGCACCAATGATAACGAATTCGTTTTTTAATTGTGCGTCCGTACCTTCAATAAAGCCCACTAAGTTGTATGCCGGTTTTTCAAAATTGGTCAACGTATCCCTATAACTTTTAAAGTAGGGGGCAACCTTATTATTTTTAAAAATCGTTTCTATATATTCCGCAGCCATTTCTATTCCCTCACTACCGGTTTCGCGCCCCTGAAGTTTATCGGAAGCCAAATAGGAAATTATTTCCCCTACCGTTTTTTCGGTGGAAAAACCAGGCCCGTTGGCCGCGTCTTTCAAACCGGCGGATCCTCCAATTCTGGACCCCCCGCAGCCAAAAACGATCAATACTATTGCAAGACTCAATACTCTTTTCATGAACTGATTTTTATTTGCCATATAACCAAACTGTATATTTTCACTATTCACCCTATACTGATTTCCGTGATTTTATATTTTCAAGCTCCAAATATTACACCAACAAGGACTCTGCCAACCGCCTAAAGATAAAAAAGCATCCTGAAAAATCAGGATGCTTTTTTATAATTGTTCAGCATATTCAATTTAGGCCAACATGGTAACCGGATTCTCCAAATACGCCCTAAGGGTCTGTAAAAATTGGGCCCCGGTTGCTCCATCCACAGTACGGTGATCGCAGGCCAAAGTTACTTTCATTGTATTGCCTACCACGATCTGCCCATTTTTGACCACCGGCTTCTGAACAATGGCCCCTACGGACAATATTGCCGAATTGGGCTGGTTGATGATGGAGGTAAACTCGGAAATTCCGAACATGCCCAGATTGGAAACGGTAAAGGTACTGCCCTCCATTTCCGCCGGACTTATCTTCTTATTTCTTGCCTTCCCGGCCAAATCCTTTACCGAAGCCCCTATTTGGGTCAATGTCATTTGATCCGCAAATTTCAATACAGGGACCAAAAGGCCTTCGTCTACCGCAACAGCCACCCCAATATGAACGTGATGGTTGTACCTGGTGGTCTCATTGTTCCAGGTGGTATTTACCTGCGGATGCTTTTTTAATGCCATTGCACACGCTTTTACCACCATATCGTTAAAGGAAACCTTGGTATCCGGCAAGCCATTGATCTGCTCCCTTGACACCTTGGCATAATCCATATCTACCTCTATGGTCAAATAGTAATGTGGTGCGGAAAATTTTGATTCCCCCAAACGTTTGGCGATCACTTTGCGCATTTGGGAATTTTTCACCTCCTCGGTCCCCTCCTGTCCTACGGGCAGATTAATTGGAGCGGCAACAGCAGCTTGTGGAGAAGCCTTTTCCTGGGCAGGAAGTGCTTTCTCGGCAGCTTTCTGTTTATTAGGCCGATATTCCTCAACATCTTTCTTTATAATCCTTCCGTGATCACCGCTACCCTTAATATCCTCTAGATTTATTCCCTTATCCTGGGCGATTTTTTTGGCCAAAGGGGATGCAAAAATCCGTTGACCGTCATTTGCGGTGATAGATGCTGCTTCCTGATCGTTGTTAGAGGGGGTTTCAGCCTTTTTAGCTTCTTCAGGAGCCTTTTCTTCGTCAGAGGAAGAACCCGATCCCGCATTCAATACGGCATCGACATCCGTTCCTTTGGGTCCTATAACGGCAAGAACGGAATCTACGGCCGCCGTTTCCCCTTCGTTGATACCAACGTACAGTAAGGTTCCCGAATAAAAGGATTCAAACTCCATAGTGGCCTTATCCGTCTCAATTTCTGCAAGGATGTCCCCTTCTTCCACTTCGTCCCCCACTTTTTTCAACCAGCTTGCCACGGTACCTTCTTCCATAGTATCACTAAGGCGGGGCATCTTTACTATCTCTACCCCATCAGGGATAGCAGCCCCTGCAGCTTTTGGTGCTTCCTTACCATTTTCCTCCTTCTTGACTACGGTTTCCGCTTCTTTTTCCGCTTTGGCATCTGATGGAGAACCATTGATCAACCCGGAAACATCCTCTCCTTCTTCCCCTATTATGGCCAATAGCGAATCAACCGGAGCTGTATCCCCTTCCTTGATACCTATATATAATAAAGTTCCTTCATTGAAAGATTCGAATTCCATTGTGGCCTTATCGGTTTCGATTTCCGCCAAAATATCACCCTCTTCAACCTTGTCGCCTACTTGTTTTAGCCACTTAGCAACGGTCCCCTCTTCCATGGTATCGCTAAGTCTTGGCATATTTATTACTTCTGCCATTTACTTATATTTTATGTTTTACAAATGGGTAGTCCTCTTGATCGTATACCATATCATATAATTGATTTACAGGTGGGTAATCCGATTCCTCCGCAAATTTTTCACATTCCGAAACCAACTTTTTAACCCGGGTATCTATCTCCTTTATCTGGGCATCCGTGGCATATTTGTTTTCCTTGATCGTAGCCAATACCTGGGTTATGGGATCTATCTTCTTATACTCTTCCACCTCTTCCTTGGTCCTATAATGCTGGGCATCGGACATGGAGTGTCCTCTGTACCTATAGGTCTTCATTTCCAAAAAGGTAGGACCTCCTCCCGATCTGGCACGTTCAATGGCCTTGCTCATTTCTTTGGCAACGGTTACGGGATCCATCCCATCTACCGGGCCACAGGGCATTTCATATCCCAATCCCAGTTTCCAAATTTCCGTTGAATGCGAGGTTCTGGCTACCGATGTTCCCATGGCATACCCATTGTTCTCACAAACAAAGACAACCGGTAATTGCCAAAGCATTGCCAGGTTAAAACTTTCATGGAGCGATCCTTGTCTTACCGCCCCATCTCCCATATAACACAGGGTAACGGCATCCCTTTTAAAGTACTTATCGGCAAAGGCCAATCCGGCACCCAATGGGATCTGGCCGCCAACTATACCATGGCCACCATAAAAACGATGCTCTTTGGAAAAAATATGCATGGATCCACCCATTCCTTTGGAGGTTCCCGTAACCTTGCCATACAGTTCCGCCATAACCTTTCTGGGGTCAACTCCCATACCAATTGGCTGAACGTGGTTCCTATACGCTGTTATCATTCTGTCCTTGGTAAGGTCCATTGCATGCAACGCCCCTGCAAGTACAGCTTCCTGCCCATTGTAAAGATGTAAAAATCCACGAACTTTTTGTTGAATATAGACGGCAGCCAGTTTATCTTCAAACTTTCTCCAGAACAACATGTCCTCATACCATTTAAGGTAGACCTCTTTGGTTATTTTTTCCATTAATTGATAATTTATATAGTAATTCGCTTTGCCCGAAAACCAGTTCGAGACAAAAACGGAAAACAAAAATACATATATAAATCAATAGGAAAAAAAATTAAATCAAAAGCTTCCCATAAAACGATTGCATAAAATAAAACAGGGAATAGTTAAAGAATTAAGCAAAACTTAAAACCAAAGTACCGGGCTATGAAATTACATTCGTACCTGCAGGCAAAGGCAGGGGTTTTTGGAACGGAATGGAATACCTTGGCAGTAACCGGGGTACAAATTGGCATTGGGCAGTGAAATTCACTTTTTTTGTGGACTGTAAACTGCTACTGTCAACTCTAGTGTCCAGTCAAGCCTAAACCTACGGGAAATTTAATGTGTCTCTTGAGCCGCTCCTGCGTTGCAAAAATCCTTACGTAGCTACGGCTATGTGCGTTTTTTGCGCCTTGGCCCAACTCAAGATCCATCATTCCATACCCGTCATTTAAACGTTGACTTGACACTAGTGTGGTGGCCCGTAAAAAAGGCCCTACCCCATACCTAACCCAGGAATGTACCGTTAAAGGCCAACGGAAGAATGTCGGAAACGGAGTTGCATTTTAAAATCTCTCCCGTTTCCCCGGACATGATTATAGCAATAGGCCTCTGTTGCCTTATTTCATATTCCGAAATGGATTGCCTACAATTACCACAAGGGGCGGCAGGCTTATCCACCACAAAATTCTTGGAGGTAGCACTAATGGCAATGGCTTTTATGGCAATATCGGGAAATTTTGCGGAAGCGTAAAATACAGCCACTCTTTCTGCGCACAAACCGGAAGGATAGGAGGCATTTTCTTGATTATTACCGATAATAATTTCATCATTATCCAATAATACCGCGGCCCCGACATTAAATTTTGAATATGGGGAATAGGCATTGTTCCTGGCCTTCACTGCTGCGTGCATTAATACCTGGTCCTCCTTTTCCAGTTCATGCACGGATTCATAGACCATTAGATCGAACACGACCCTACGTAGCTTCATAGACAATTGATTTTAAACAATTTATCAAAAATAAACAAAACCTGCCCAGGGCAGGTTTTGTATTTGGATTATATATGAACTCTAGAATACTCTAGTCGTTCAAAAATTCTTCCCCCAAATTGAATGTCAACGAAAACCTAAGCGTATTTTCCAAAGGGTTCCTCACTTGGGAAGTAGAAAACAAATAGGACAGGTCTACCTGAGCCGATTTAAACCTAAATCCGGCACCCAAGGTGAAAAATTTTCTTGCCCCCTTTAAATCGCTCTCATTAAAATATCCCGTCCGCAACATAAATGCATCTTGATAGGTATATTCCGCACCAAGTGCCCATGTAAATTCTTTCAACTCTTCGTTAAAGCCATCGGGTGCATCGCCAAAGGATTTAAAAACCCCTTCAAAAAAAGTGGTCTGCTGATATTCGTCATTATCCGTGCCGTCAATAACACCGTCATCATTATAATCCTGGGGTGTGGGCACCAACAGTTTATTAAATTCGGAAGTAAGCCCAAGTACATTATCCTGGTCCAATATAAAATCAAAACCCAGGCCCGCTTTCAGATTGGTCGGAAGAAAATTCTCTTGTCCGGCATCGTCATACTTTAACTTGCCCCCTAAATTGGAAATATTGAAACCGGCCCTCCAACGGCCATCAAAATTATTGTAGGCAATTTCACGGGAGCGATAGAAACCGGAAACATCGACCGCGAAAGTACTTGCGGCCTTGGAATCCTCACTGCCGTTATCGGGCAATTTAAGATTGGAACTGATAAACCTACCTGCCACTGCCATAGAAAAAGTTTCACTCAGTTTTAGGGAGTAGGAACCGTCAAAAGCCAGTTCGTTGGGCTTGGCCAATCGTGCCTGGTCCCCTGCAAATTGCCTAAGTTCTATTTCCCCCAAGGTAAAGTACCTGATACTTAAGGCAAAGGCACTCCTGTCGTTGATCTTCTTATGAAAATTTGCGCTCAACAGCGCAATATCGGTAATGATGCTTTCCAAATATGGCGTGTAACTAAGTCCGATCCCCATTTCCCTTTCGGCGAAGGCAAATTTTGCCGCATTCCATTGTTGGGAGAAAGCGTCGGTAGATGTGGCCACCCCCATATCCCCCATACCCGATGCCCTGGCATCTGCAGCAATGGTCAAAAAAGGCACAGCGGTCGTAATCACCCTATCTTCCTGGGCAGCAACTTTAAACATCAAAAAAAGCAAGAAAAGTATTGATAATTTTTTCATTTGTACTTGTTAAAGTTAAGATTTGGTTACCACAGTTATCCAAAAGTACCTAAATAAAATTATTTCGGTTCATTATATTCAAACGTCCTTTTTCATAATATCTTATGTAACCCTTCAAAAAAATCTGCCTTTAAACGGTTTTTAGGATCAAGATATTGTATATACGCAAAATCCCGGTTTAGTATAATCTTACATTAATTGATATTACACAATTTTACAAAGAATTATCAACTATCCATACTATATTAAAATTTAAGTCGTTATTCATGTTAGGCGATGCTATTTGCCAGTTAAACAAATAATCGATTTTTTTTTCGTTTAACAAAATATTACGCCTTAATCATCGTTCTAAATGCCAAAAGCGACACAAAATATTAATAAAATATGAATTGCAAACTCTTTTAACAAGCAGTTTGTCTTTTGAACTCAAGTCCTAATTATGAAAAAACAATTTATCAAAGTTGTACTCTCTTGCGCTATTGTAGCTGGTGGTTTTTCAAGCTGTAAAAACTCATCATCCTCAAAAAATGTTTCAAGGGCTACGGGCTGGAATATTAACGCCAAGGAAGGTGGATTTCAGTACAATTCAGACTTTAAAGAGCAGGAAACCGCACCGGGTCTAGTGTTTGTGGAAGGAGGAACCTTTACAAAAGGCCAAGTGCAGGATGATGTAATGCACGAATGGAACAACACCCCTACCTCCCAGCACGTGCAGTCTTTCTACATGGACGAGACCGAAGTCACCAATGTTATGTATTTGGAATATTTGGACTACCTGAAGAGTGTATATCCTCCGGAAAACCCCAAATATGCACATATTTACACCGGGGCCCTACCGGATACGTTGGTTTGGAGGAACAGATTGGGATTCAACGAAACCATGACCAATAACTACCTGCGCCACCCGGCTTATGCAGAATATCCCGTGGTCGGTGTAAACTGGATACAGGCCACCCAATTTGCAGAATGGAGGACAGACCGTGTAAATGAGGTAATGCTGGAAAGGGAGGGCTATCTTTCCGAAGATGCCAAATACAAAGTAATCAATGGCGAGGCCGAAGGCGGCTTTAGTACAGAGGCCTATTTAAATAGACCGGAATCCGTATACAACGGCCAGATAGACTCCTTACAGGGAAAAAAGAAAAGAGATTCGGTTTCCGTATTTGCCAAAAGAAGTTCAGGGGTAATTTTACCCGAGTACAGATTGCCCACGGAGACGGAATGGGAATACGCTGCACAGGCACAGATTGGCAGCAGGGAATACAACAACTACAGAGGTAGAAAGAAATATCCATGGGAAGGGGATTACACCAGAAATGGACAAAGAGTTGGCAGAGGGGATCAATTGGCCAATTTTAAACAAGGAAAAGGAGATTATGGCGGAATTGCAGGATGGTCCGATGACGGTGCCGACATTACGGCAGAAGTTAAATCATACAAGCCCAACGATTTTGGATTGTACGATATGGCAGGAAACGTAGCCGAATGGGTTGCGGATGTCTACAGGCCTATTGTAGATGACGAAGTAAGCGACTTCAACTATTTCCGGGGAAATGTTTATATGAAAACCGCCATTGGAAAAGACGGAAAAGTAAATGTAATACGCGACTCCATTGTGTACGACACCTTGCCCAACGGTAAAGTTGTTGCGGTAAATTTACCGGGAGAGATAAAAATGGTACCCATAGATGAGGAAGAAACCTTCTTGAGGACCAACTTCTCTTCCAGTGACAACCGTGGGTATAGGGACGGTGAACCGGGATCTACCAGATTTTATGATAGGTTCAGCGATGAGGACGAAGAAGGAAAAGACCAAAAGAGAATGTACGATGCCCCTGTAAGCAAGGTACAGGTAGACTCTACCGGAAATATTATAAGGGCTTACGACAAATCCAATAACAGGACTTCATTGATCAATGATGAGGTAAGGGTCTTCAAAGGAGGTTCATGGAGAGATAGGGCCTACTGGTTGGATCCGGCCCAAAGAAGATATTTACCACAGTATATGTCTACGGATTACATAGGATTTAGATGCGCCATGTCCAGGGTAGGCTCCAAATCCAAAACTAAAAACAAAACGCCCAGAAGTAAATAAGTCTAGAAAATAAATATGAAAAAGCCCTTTTTAAAAAGGGCTTTTTTTATACCTTAGATTTATGACATTGGAACAATTGCACCAACTCTTTTTAGAGTTTCCCCAAGTTTGCACGGACACCAGGAAGATAAGCCCAAACTGCCTATTTTTTGCCTTAAGGGGAGATAATTTTAACGGCAACTCCTATGCCGCCCAGGCTTTGGAAAAGGGGGCTTCCTATGCCGTTGTCGATGAAAAGGAATTTGCCGGACACGATAAGGCCATACTAGTTGAAAATGTACTTGCCACGCTCCAAAACCTGGCCCAATTTCATCGCAATTACTGCAAAGCAAAGGTAATCGGCCTTACCGGAAGCAATGGAAAAACCACTACAAAAGAACTTATTACCGCGGTGCTATCAAGAAAATACAAAACTATTTCCACCAAGGGAAATCTGAACAATCATATAGGCGTGCCGTTAACACTGCTTTCCATTGCCCCGGACACGGAAATGGCCGTTGTGGAAATGGGGGCCAACCATCTTAAGGAAATAGAATTCCTATGTGGGCTGGCCAGGCCCGATTATGGATACATCACCAATTTTGGAAAGGCACATTTGGAGGGTTTTGGAAGTGAGGAAGGGGTAATAAAAGGTAAAAGCGAACTTTACGACTTTTTGACGGACCATGATAAATCCATTTTTTTTAATGCGGACGATCCTATCCAAAAAGAAAAATTGGCCACGGTCATCAAAAAAATCGGGTTTAGCCAGAACAATAACAAATTCTTTACAATAAAGCTTATCGGCGCGGACCCGTTCGTTAAAATTGCCGTAGGTGATGTCCATATTACCACCCAACTGGTAGGCAGCTATAATTTCACCAATTGCTGCGCCGCAATATTGATCGGAAAATTCTTTAATGTTGATCTAAGCGAGATAAAAAAAGGGATTGAAAATTACATCCCCCAAAATAACCGTTCCCAAATAATAGACAAAAATGGGCATCACATAATTCTGGATGCCTATAATGCCAACCCCACAAGTATGAAGGCCGCCTTGGAAAACTTTCAGCAATTAAAGGCCGATTATAAGGTTGCTTTCTTGGGAGATATGTTCGAACTGGGAAAAATGTCAGGGAAGGAACATCAGCAAATTGCCGATTTGGCCACCGGTATGAATATGGATCAGGTGTTCCTAATTGGGGAGAATTTTTTCCGAACAAAAGACACCTTTAACAAATTCAGGTCCTTTGACCATCTTAAGGAAACCCTTAACGGCTATACTTTAAAAAACGCCACTATCCTGATAAAGGGATCCAGGGGCATGGCCTTGGAAAGAATACTCGATTTATTATAACCTTCTGTGGGACATACTGGATTCGAACCAGTGACCTCTGCCCTGTCAAGGCAGCGCTCTAAACCAACTGAGCTAATACCCCAATTATCTGTAACAACAGAAAAATAGTCCGCCAAAATTACACCAATTTTAAGAGTTTAAAACAACCTTTTGATATTTTTTTCAAGAAACCGATTTTCTTTGGGCCCAAAATCGATATCCAAACTGCAAAAACCATAACAATCTGTACGGACCGAGGATTACGGCTTCAACACCTATCAAATGGGACGAATCCGTTACCTTATTTAGATTTCCCAAATACAAACACATCCGAGGGGGTCCTGGCCTTTTCCAAAATACTTTCCATTTCGGCCACCACCTTTGGATAATGGGCCGCCACATTATGCTCCTCACCAATGTCCCTGGACAGATCATATAGTTCTATCCGGGCCTCGGGATTCTCCAGAACATTATATTTTACTGCCTTCCAGTCTCCCATTCTAACTGCCTGCCTCCCTCCTTTTTCATGAAACTCCCAATACAAATATTCGTGTTCTTTCTGTACAACGGACTCCCCCAACAGGGTGGGCAAGAACGAAATTCCGTCCAAACCGGGAATTTCCTTTGCCCCCACTATTTCAGCCAGGGTTGGAAAGACATCCCAAAACGCGGAAACATGGGCCGTAACGGTTCCCGGTCTGATCTTATTGGGCCATTTAACCAGCATGGGGACACGTATCCCCCCTTCGTACAAATCCCTTTTATACCCCTTTAACAGACCATTGCTATCAAAATAATCCGGGTCTGCCCCGCCCTCTACATGTGGGCCATTGTCCGAAGTGAAAATTATAATGGTATTATCCGCTATTCCCAGATCATTGACCTTTTTAACAATTTCCCCTACCTGCCGGTCCAATATACTTATCATGGCCGCAAATGCCGCATGGCTTTCCTTCTGGGAGCCATATCCCCCAATTTTATACCTTGGGCCATCGTCTATACCCTTGTATTCCTTTTCCGGTACATATTTTCCCCTAAACTTTTTCAGTTCCTCCTCCGGGGCCACCAATTCCGCATGGGGAATTATGGACGGCACATAGGCAAAAAATGGTCTGTCCCTATTCTCCTCAATAAACGCCAAGGTCCTATCATGAATAAGACCAGGGGCATATACCCCTTTTTTCTTGCCCGAATTCTCCGGTAGCACTATGGAATCCTGATCGGACCATAAATGATAGGGATAATAATTATGTCCCATAGTCTGGCAATTGTACCCATAAAAAGTATCGAACCCCTGGTTATTGGGATCCCCTTCCGAGCCTGGATACCCCAACCCCCATTTTCCAAAGGCACCGGTACTGTAACCGGCCTTCTTTAAGATTTCCGCTATGGTAAGGGTGCTATCGGGAATAGGGAATTGACCTTCCGGTTTAATTCCATAATTTCCCCTTACCACCGTATGTCCCGTATGCATCCCGGTCATAAGTGCAGACCTGGAAGGGGCACAAACAGTACTGCCGGAGTAATGCTGGGTAAAAAGCATCCCCTCCGCAGCCAACCGGTCTATATTGGGAGTCTTATACTTTTTCTGTCCGTAGACACTTAGATCCCCATACCCCAAATCATCGGCAAGGATATAAATTATATTTGGCGGCCCAATTGTTTTTGACACTTCTCCTGAAACCAAATTGGAAGGTTTCCTTTCCATTTTACAGGAAGTAAACCCAAATACGATTACAAACATCAACCCATAAACAACCTTAAAATCCATAACCTTATCTATTTATTTCAAACTTACGGAGAATTATAAAAAGTTAAGGGCCGATACTCTCAAAATCAATTGTAAATACCTATGCCTTACATTTCTATGGAATAGAACTCATCTTGAGTTTTCAAAATTTAGTTCAATTTTTGCCCCTCCCGATAGGAGCTGTCGGAAAGGGGATTTTTTTGTAAACCTGTTCCCTGATCCCTCCGTCCCGCCCTTGGCGGGACACCTCCCTTTGAAAAAGGGAGGAGCTTTTTTTCAGCTTTCCCCTTTACCAAAGAGGGATGGCCAACTTGTTGAACGGGGAGGTTCTGTTCCCCATATACCTTATATTCCATAACCAAAAACACGAAACTGATTCCTCCTTCCGCTATCGGGACCAAAGCAACCTTATTAAAACGATTCTTGTCATGTATAAAAAGAATAGTGATATTAAGGAAAGCATAATTACACCAATATATGGGCAATACCTATAACTTGATAAGCTGTTCCGCGCTATATTGGCCTGCCATTGGAAGAATGGCATTATCTATGGAACAACCAAGTTTATAGATACCGATTGTGCAGAAAACCAAACCATCCATACATTTCCAATTTAGCCTATTGTATTTACTCCCTATCTTCATTAAAAATTAAAATGATAGCCCCGGATCAAACTATCTTTTAAACCACACAGGATGTCTTTTTGTATTGGGATGGTCCATTTTAGAAGAACTGTATAACCTATTAAAAATTGTATATCATATAGTTTCCCCTTGTTTCAACATTTGTATAACACCCTAAAATCATTTATCATGTCACAGATCATAAGCATTATACTGGTATTGAATCTTTGTTTTGCAGGAGGCACCATTTTTGTAATCCTTCATGGGATGTATATGTCAAAGAAAACACGTTCCCTGAATATGGATTCCTTTACCGATTTGGAAAAAAGAGAAGTCGGCGAAGGCAGTAAAAATCAGTTTTAAACTTTTAAGGTTAAAAATTGTGCATTCATTTTTAGATACAGGATG
>CBFGWQ010000011.1:0-40219 GCA_965652575.1 uncultured Arenibacter sp.
ATTGATTTCGTTTTTTCCAGGTACGGATAAAAACGTTTTGTACAATATCTTCCGCGGCATTCTGATCATTGGTAAGACTGTATGCATAAATACAAAGTTTATGGTGGTATATGTCCACTAAGATCGTGTATGCTTTGGAATCCCCTAATTTCAGGGCTTCAATAAATTGTGAGTTGTCCAAATAATTGTCAATCATATATCAATATGATAATAATTTATCTATTATTTGGGCAATTTATAAAAAAAAGTATAACAAAAGTTAGGGTTATGTAAAATTGATACGTACTTATTGTAAATAGTAGAATGAACAATTCCGAAGCGAAAGTATTAATAACCAAATTTTTGACCCATCAGGCCTCCGTGGCCGAGTTGGATGAGTTGGTGATTTGGTTACAGGATGATAAGAACGAAAAATTGTTCAGTTCCTATATCCAGACAAATTTTGTAATAGAACATGGAATGAGAGAATTCGACGCCAATAAATTAAAAAACAGGTTGGAGAGATTAATGGTCGATGAGAAAAAGGCTTATAGGGTCAAAAAATGGCGTCAAATAGGAAGCTATGCGGCTGCAGCGGTCGTTATAGGATTGTTGGTCACCGGCCTTTTGATTAAAGACAGAATTATCATTGAGACACAGGAGACACCTCCCCGTATTGTTAATAATAATATAGAGGTTGGTTCCGATAAAGCAACGTTGACCTTGGAAGATGGCTCCCAAGTTTCATTGGAAAGGGGGAGTACATATCATGCACATAATGCCCATAGCAATGGTGAAGAAATTGTGTATTTTCCGGAAGAAGGCAATGTTACAAAAGTAGCGAACAATATTTTGACCATACCCAGGGGGGGGTTGTTTCATCTTGTTCTTTCGGACAAGTCGGAAGTATGGTTAAATTCCGAGTCACAATTAAAGTATCCGGTAAGTTTCGTAAAAGGACAGCCCCGTAAAGTAGAGCTCGTTTACGGTGAAGGGTACTTCGCTGTTTCTCCGAGTACCGAACATGGGGATGCCAAATTTATTGTTACCAATCAATCTCAGGAAATAGAGGTATTGGGTACCGAATTTAACATTAAGGCCTATAAGGACGAATCAAATATATATACCACCTTGGTGGAAGGCAAAGTATCTGTTAGTACGTCAACTATAAAAAAGATATTGAAACCTTCCCAACAAGCAAACCTAAATCTAATAAATAATAGCATGGACATTGGAATAGTTAATGTTTATAGCGAGATTTCTTGGAAAGATGGTGTTTTTAGTTTTCGAAGAAAACCGCTATTGGAGATCATGAAGGTATTATCCCGCTGGTACGATATCGATGTTAATTTTGAGGATCCTAAACTTGAAAAAGCACTATTTAATGGGACTCTGGGCAAAGATCAAAATATTGAAGAGATATTGAATACAATAAAAAATTTCGGAGTTATAAAGGATTATGAAATTATTAATAAAACAATACTATTAAAATAATATTATTTATAAAAAAGGGAACGAAGCAGAACATTTTGCGGTGCGTCAACTTCGTCCCTTTATAGCGTATTACTTAAACAAATGTCCAACCAATACTATGTAAATTTATGAAAATTAAATTAATTAAGTCGCAATCGTTCGTCCGAATGCGGGTGCTAATTTTGATTATGAAAGCCTTTGTCTTTTTATTGTGCACAGCCGTATTTGGAATTACAACGGGAAAATCATTTTCCCAAGAAAAAATATCTATTGAAGTAGACAAGGTAGTTTCGGTAGATGAGGTCTTTGATATTATTCAGGACCAAACAAAGTATCGTTTTTTATATCCTGCCGATTTGTTCACAAATGCACCAAAGGTACAATTAAAGAAAGGTGAGATCGGGGTAGATGAACTATTAAATCAAAGTTTGTCCCATAGTTCCGTTGAATTTGAACTGATACAAAAAAATCGCATCGTTATCCGTGAGCGGGACCATTCGGACAATGCAACAGAAGTGTCCCAACAGCAGCAATTTGATGTTACCGGTATGGTGGTCGACGATGAAGGCGGGCCTTTACCGGGAGCGAGTATTGTTGAAATGGGCACATTAAATGGAACCCAGACCGACTTTGATGGTAATTTTTCGCTTTCCGTCGCCAACGAAAATGCTGTTTTAAAGATATCCTATATTGGTTTTGCCACCAAGGAGATTGCGATCAATGGCCAACAGAATGTAACAGTGACCCTGAATGTTGACGCCTCTGGTCTGGAAGAAGTTGTTGTTGTTGGATATGGAACCCAGAAAAGAAGGGATTTAACAGGGGCCGTAGCCTCCATAAGCACCCAGGATATCGTTAGGGCAAACCCTGTACAGGCTGCTGCCGCACTGCAAGGGCAGGTTACCGGGGTCAATATCAATAAGGTAAAAGGTAGGCCGGGAGACGGTTTTACCATAGATATTCGGGGCCTCAGTAGTTTTGGTGATAGTGAGTCCAGTGCTCCCCTTGTGGTAATCGATGGGGTTATTGGAGGTGATATCAATACAATAAACCCCAATGATATTGCGGCCATGGATGTATTGAAGGATGCTTCATCTACGGCCATTTATGGTTCACGTGGAGCCAATGGGGTTATTATAATAACAACCAAGAAAGGGGCATCGGGGAAGCCAAAAGTGGCCTATAGGAACTATACCGGTATAAAAGTTCCCACGCACCTCCCGGATATGATGAACGCACAACAGTTTTATGAAAGGAACTATGTATTACGTCCGCAAGAAACAGGAAGGAATCCCCGTAATATAACCGATAGTGAATTGGCCAATGTACAAAATGGAAGAACTGTGGATTGGGTGGACCTGATTACGGGAGCGGCCTTACAAAGCAGCCATGATATTTCCCTTTCCGGAGGTTCCGATAGAACCACCTACGACTTTTCGGCCGGATATTTGAACGAAGAAGGGAATACCTTGGAAACCGGATTTAAAAGATATACCATAAAAGGAGGAATCCAAAGTGCATTGAATGACAAGTTAAAGGTAGGGATGTCTACTTACTATACCTATAGCAAGCAAAATTTGGCAGGGACCGAGTCGCTGCGGTCAGCATATAGGGCAAGACCAACAGGTACCGTATTTTATGACGATTTATTGCCGCAAGACCAGGCCCAGGACAAAGATTGGAACGGATATGCGGTTTTTATGGGAATTAACGACAATCAGGTCATTCACCCATTGGTCGAGATAGATCCGGAAAATACCGTTCTTGAAACACTTCGTTCATCCGTATTGGCAAACGCCTATGTCGATTTTACACCCGTAAAAGGATTATCGTTCAGATCTTCACTTTCAGCTGCGGTATCGAACCAAAAAGCAGGTGACTATAGGGGCACCTATACCAAGTCCCAAAAAACGACGCTCTTGCCCATAGCCAATTTACAGACTACGGATATATCTTCATACACACTGGATAATACCGTAACCTATCATTTAAATTCGGATTCCCATAATTTGACCGTAACGGGCCTGTACAGTATTTTTCATCAAAGGGAACAATTTTCGCGATTGGATGTAAAGGACCTGCCATTTAGGTCCTTATGGTATTCCATGGGAGATGGTGAGGTTACCAGAAACGAATCCAGTTTGACCGAACAGGCCTTGATTTCCTATATGGGGCGTATCAATTATAGTTTTAAGAATAAGTACTTGTTGACGGTAACCGGCCGAACCGATGGTGCATCTGTGCTGTCCGAAGGCAACAAATGGCAATTTTTCCCTTCAGTGGCCCTGGCCTGGCAATTGGGAGAGGAAGATTTCATCAAAAATGGTAATTTGGTCTCGGACCTCAAATTAAGGGCAAGTTATGGGGAAGTGGGGAACGCAACTTCCGTTAGGCCGTACGATACCCAATCCACAGTGACCCAAACCCAATATGATTTTGATGGTTCACCGGCATATGGGTTTGCGATCAATAACCTTTCCAATAAAAATTTAGTTTGGGAGCGCAGCAAGGAACTCAATTTTGGTCTCAATATAGGGCTCTTTAACAATAGGATCTCCACTTCGATCGAAGTTTACGACAGGCAAACAGTGGATTTGATCTTGGGGGACAAATTACCCAATTCAACAGGGTTTACAGATGTTGTGGCCAATGTGGGCGAGATTAGTAATTCTGGAGTGGAGATACTTCTGAACACCGAGAATATTGTAAAAAATGATTTTAGGTGGTCTACATCCGTCAATTTTACCAAAAATAAGAACGAGGTTACCAAATTGGCAGGAGGTCTAACCCAGGATATAGGGAACAATAGGTTTGTAGGGGAGTCCGTGCAACCCCTGTATTTCTATGAAGTGGCCGGGATATGGCAAACAAACGAGGCTGAGGAAGCAGATGCATTTGGTTATAAACCGGGCAATGTAAAAATTGTGGATCAAAATGGAGATGGCAAAATTACGGAAGATGCCGATCGTGTCATAGTAGGGTCCCAAACTCCGGATTATATTATGGGTATTCGGAATCAGTTCAACTACAAAAATCTGGATTTTTCCTTCTTTATCTATACCAGACAAGGTGTGAAATGGAGAAGTGATTATCTGAGGGGAACTTTTGGTGAGATTAATGGGGATCGCTATAACGCCGATGCCTCCATTAATTTTTGGACAAGTACCAATCCTTCCAATTCTTATTTTGGCCTGGATGGTGCAGGGGGGTCCGGAAACGCTGCGCGGGATGCCATTTCGGTAGTGGATACCGATTTTGTAAGGGTCTCGGACATCACTATGGGCTACACATTGCCAAACGACCTGTTAGGCCGTTTGGGATTAGGTCATTTAAGGATCTATGCACAAGCGACCAACCCATTTTTGTTTACGAAAACCAAGGGGTTTAGTCCGGAGTATAATTCCGGCATAAATAGCGATGATGTGCCTTTTGCGATGTATGCGATCGGCTTGAACATAACTTTCTAATCCAGATAGTTGAATAAAAAATTGTTTGATTGTTCCACAAAAAAATATTGATAAAATGAAAATATATAAAAAATGGAAAGTACTGATCTCCTGTATTTTGGTCTTTTCGGCAGTTGCATGTAGTGATTTTTTGGATGAGGATCCACTATCGGTCCAGACCGCTAACAATTATTATGTAAATGAGGAGGGCTTTGAAGATTTGGTAAGGGCCGCATACCCTCTTTGGCGGGATATTATACAGGACCGTACTTTGGTCCTGAGGGGTACGGATATGTTTAGCGAGGGTACCTGGGACGATGCAGCTACCAACCAGGGGCAAGGTCCACCGGAAGATGCCTATGATACAGGTTTTGGAGCGGGTTTTGCACCCTTGGGGACCTTATGGAATTTGCTGTACAGGGAAATTAACAGGGCCAATACCGCAATTGACCGTGCCGATGCCGTTGTTGGAATGGACGATGGATTGAAGGCCATAAGGGTGGCAGAAGCCAAAGTTTTGCGTTCGCTGGCACTCTTCTATGCGGTTCAACAGTGGGGAGATATTCCAATGCCACTGACCGAAACCACTGTTCCGGACAAGGAAGTGGTCAAGGTAGCCGCCTCTGATGTATATGCACAGATCATCTCCGATTTAACGGCTGCCGAAACTGTTTTACCTAAAGAGGCTACCGACTATGGACGTGTTACCAAGGGAACCGCCCAATTTTTGTTGGCCAGGGTATATCTGACCCGCGGATGGAATTTTAATAATTCCTTGGGGGGCAGTAATGCCGATTTTGATTTGGCACTGGATTATGCAGACAAGGTCATTGCCGAATATCCATTGGCAGCGGACTATACCGATCTTTTCCCGCAGCGCAATGATAATCCGTTATTGGAGACCAATAATCCCGGTACTCAGAATGCGAAGAACGAAGAAATTGTTTTTGCTATACAATTTAATACAAATGATATTACCAATGCAGGCGATGGCACCAACGCCAATTCTTTGGTAGGGAATGATTACCACTCCATATTCGGTGGGGGTGCAGACGATGTGCCGGGTGCAGTGGCCCGTTCCAGCGCATATAATCGACACTTGAATTTATTCAGTACTACCCCTGCCATATACCGTTTGTTCGACCCGGAAATAGATAGACGTTATAATCATAATTTCCTTGGAAGATTGTATGCCTTAAAAGACGCCTCTGGGTTTAGTCCTGTAGAAGGTGGTAATCCAATAGATATAAAAAAGGGGGATGTTGTACTGGAGTTCAGACCATGGAACAATCCCGCATTGACTCTGGCAGAAAGAGGATTGGATGTAGGAGGTTCGTTGCCCTATTCCGTTATCAATACCGACGAATACGGTAGAATAAACGCTTCCAAATACCATGATTCCTATAAGGCCCCCATGATGTGGAAGTTCTGGGAACCGGGCATACCTTATGGAGATGGTGGGGGTACGTTCGATTTTGCCTTATTTCGTTCGGCAGAGGCATACTTGATCGCTGCCGAGGCAATAGTTAAGGGCGCAACAGGAGGTAGTCTTGGAACGGCGGATGTATATTACAATAAAATCGTTGACCGCGCCTTAGGTAACAACGCCGGGGCGAACCCGTTGCAGGCATCTGTTCCCGAAGATGTTTCATCTTTGGCCACAAAGTCCTATAGGGCTAGCGGGGCCACTATAGATATCGACATGATTTTGGATGAACGTGCAAGGGAACTAATGGGAGAGTATGTTAGATGGTACGATTTAAAGCGTACCGGCAAGTTAATTGAAAGGGCCAATAAGTATAACCCTTGGACTGCCGCTAGTGGCAGTTTGGACGAACATCATTTACTGCGTCCCATTCCACAACAGGAGATAGATTTGTCTTCAAATAATTTGGGCCAGAATCCCGGTTATTGAGATATAATGGTTTTTTAGTTGGTTTTTAAATACAGACCGGCTTTTATTAAGGCCGGTCTGTACTAAAAATGAGGGATTCGGGCAATGGAATGATTTTGGGCGGTATCGTTGGCTACAATTTCCTGCACCCTTATATCTCCGTATGGATAGTAATAATAGATAGATCTCGGATATTAAAAGGAGATGGCAGTAAGGTGCTTTATGTCTCCCGGACAATAATTCCGCCCTCTTACCTGTCTACTAATAATAATTGGCACTAATACATTAACTTATGGAAAGAAGAAATTTTGTAAAATCCAGTGCCTCGGCTATGGTGGGCTTTGCTGGCCTCTCTATTATCCCCTCGACCGTTTTAGGGAAAACATTCGGCCAAGTTGCCCCAAGTGACAAAGTAAATTTGGCCTGTTGCGGAATTGGCAATAGGGGTGGCGGAGTGGTTAAATCCTTGTATGAATCAGGACTGGCCAATATTGTGGCATTATGTGATGTGGATATGGGTGCCCCTCATACATTGGAGGTCATGAAGATGTTTCCCAACGTTCCACATTTTAAGGATTTTAGGAAAATGTTCGATACAATTGGAAATAAAATTGATGCGGTAAGCGTAGGCACTCCAGATTTTTCACATTTTCCGATTACTATGTTGGCCATGTCCATGGGTATCCATGTATATGTTGAAAAACCTATGGCGAGAACCTTTAATGAGGTTGAATTGATGATGAATTGTGCAGAGCGCCACAATGTGGTGACCCAAATGGGAAACCAAGGACATTCAGGAGAGAATTATTTTCAATTCAAGGCCTGGAAAGAAGCGGGTATTATAAAGGATGTTACGGCTATAACGGCCCATATGAACGGTAGACGACGTTGGCATGGATTTAATGTTAATATGACCAAATATCCAACAAAAGAACCATTGCCCACAACATTGGATTGGGATACCTGGCTGGGTACCGCTTCGGAACACGATTACAACAAAGATTTTGTAAACGGACAATGGCGCTGTTGGTACGATTTTGGTATGGGTGCCCTAGGCGATTGGGGAGCCCATATTATGGATACGGCACATCAGTTTCTAGAGCTGGGACTACCGTATGAAATAGATCCGATAATGCTTGAAGGCCATAATCCTTTTTTCTTCCCCATGTCATCCACTTTGGTATTCAAATTTCCGGAAAGGGGCAACATGCCGGCCCTGGATATTACATGGTATGACGGGGTGAACAATCAGCCACCGCTTCCAAAAGATTACGGAACCTCTACCACGGATGCTGATATTCCACCACCAAGTGACGGAAAATTGGAACCTGCCAAATTAAAGCCTGGAAAAATTATATATGGAAAAAATTTGACCTTTAAAGGAGGGTCACATAGTAGTCCATTAACAATTATCCCGGAAAAAAAGGCGAAGGAAATGGAGGGGAGTTTGCCCATGGTTCCCAAAAGTCCGTCAAACCACTTTGAAAACTTTTTGCTTTCCTGCAAAGGCGAGGAAAAATGTAGGTCATCCTTTGATATTGCGGGGCCATTGAGCCAGGTTTTCAATTTGGGCGTTTTGTCACAGAGACTGAACACAAAATTGATCTTTGACCGGGAAACGAAACAGATAACGAACAATCCCCTTGCCAATATGCTGCTAAGGGGGGGACAACCACGAAAGGGTTGGGAGGAATACTATAAACTCTAAAATTATTGATTCCAGTTTTATGAACAATACTATTTTAACGAAATTTACAACTGGTTTTCTGATTTTGGCGGTCTCCACCGGAATTATGGCCCAGGAGTATACCATAACCGAATACGGTGCAAAGAATGATGGAAAAACATTGGCATCCAATGCAATTCAATCGGCCATAGATGCTGCACATAAAGGAGGCGGTGGTAAGGTAATTGTCCCCGAAGGTATTTTTCTTACGGGCAGTATCATACTTAAAACCGGGGTCGAACTGCATTTGAAGAAAGAAGCCGTTCTATTGGGAAGTACGGACCCGTACGATTATAAGGGCATAAACCGATGGAAGTCACTTGTTCTGGCCGACGGGCAAAGCCATATTGCCATTACGGGCAACGGAACTATCGATGGTCGGGGCCAAGAATTGGCGATACATATTGACAGTCTTTTTCATATCGGAAAAATTGATAGTACCCATTACAACATCCGTAGAAAACGGCCCGGAGAAGTTTTGCGACCACAACTTATAGAAATGGTAAATAGTAACCATATTGAAATTTCCGGTATTACATTGAGAAATGCGGCAAGTTGGGTTCAGACCTATGACAGGTGTACAGATCTGGTCATAGATAGGATTCGGGTGGATAGCGATGCCTACTGGAACAATGATGGAATGGACATTAGTGATTGTAAAAATGTACGTATTACCAATTGTTACGTAAACGCTGCAGATGACGGAATTTGCCTTAAATCACATACAAAAGGTTTCTTTAACGACAATATCTATATCGCCAATTGCACTATTAGATCCAGTGCCAGTGCCATAAAATTTGGTACGGCCTCTGTAGGCGGCTTCAAAAATATTGGAATTGAGGACATAACAATTTTTGACACCTATCGCTCCGCACTTGCCTTTGAGGCCGTTGATGGCGGTACCATAGAAAATGTAGTTGTAAATAATGTATCCGCAACCAATACCGGGAACGCCCTTTTTATTAAGTTGGGACATAGGAATGTAGAGGGCAAAGTGGGTACCATCAAAAATATAACGATTAAAAATTTAAACGTCCACATCCCGTTTTCCAAGCCCGACCTTGAATATGCCATAAGGGGTCCGGAACCTCCATTTTTTCACAATGTATTCCCAGCCTCAATTTCGGGATTGCCGGGACATGATGTCGAAAATATTATTTTGGAAAATGTTTCCATTTCCTATCCGGGACGTGGAAATAAAGGATATGCCCATATTCCTGTCTGGCGCCTCGGTTCAGTTCCGGAAAAAGCTTCCTCATACCCCGAATTCTCTATGTTTGGAGAACTCCCTTCCTGGGGATTGTATGTGAGGCACGTGTCCGGTCTGGAAATGAAAAATGTGAGGATGGGTGTTCGGGAACACGATTTTCGTCCGGCCTATGTTTATGATGATGTAAAAGGTCTGAAAATTAAGGGAGGGAGTATCACTTCACTCTCCATAAATGAACAATTCATAATAAAAGATGTCAAAGGTATGAATGTGGATCGTTTATTGGTAGACGGCGAGGAGATCAAAAAAGTAACTTCATATGGTATAAATTCAGAAATATCAGGGGTTGACCCACTTGAGTAAAGGAAAATATCGTCATTAAAAATAAAAGGTAGGGCATCAAAATTTTAAGTGGGTGCTTATCCGTAAAGGGAAAATATTTTATCGAATGAAAATCCAAATTAGTAGGGCCTGTTTATTGACGGGATTGTTGGTTATGTTAAATTGTTCCAATAGTGAAGAGCCAATAAAATCTCCGAACATCATCTATATTTTAGCGGATGATATGGGGTTTGGTGATGTCTCCATTTATAATCCGGAATCAAAAATAATGACCCCCAATATAGATCGGTTGGCATCTGAGGGAATGCGGTTTACCGATGTACATTCACCTTCCTCTGTTTGTACGCCTACCCGGTATGGAATTTTAACGGGACGATATTGTTGGCGGACCAATTTGCCCACAGGGGTGCTGCGCGGTTATGGACAGGCATTATTGGAAAAAAATGGGGTCACCGTTGCTTCACTGTTGAAGGAAAATGGGTATACCACCGGAGTAATCGGAAAATGGCACCTTGGTCTAGATTGGGTCCTGAAAGAAAAATATAAGGATTCCATAAACAGCGCATCTGTTCAGAAAAGCGAATTGGGACTTATTACCCAAATGAACGGGGATTGGATCGACTTCACCCGAAAACCTACAGATGGACCATTGGACCATGGGTTTGATTATAGTTATATTTTGCCGGCCTCCTTGGACATGGAACCCTATTGCTATCTGGAAAATGATGTGTTGACGGAATTGCCCAACGATCATACAGCTGGCAACGACCTTGATACCGGGTCGTATGCAACAGGGGCATTTTGGCGCCCGGGACGTGTCACAAAAAGTTTTGATTTTTATGGGGTATTGCCAAAGTTTATTGACAAGGCCAAAGAGTTCGTTATATCCCGCGCAAAGAGCGAAAAGCCATTCCTTTTGTATTTGCCCTTGGCCGCTCCACATTCACCTTGGGTTCCGACAAAAGATTATGAAGGTACTTCAGGTGCCGGTCAATATGGAGATTTTGTGCAAATGGTGGATGCCCAGATAGGAACTTTCCTTAAAAGTTTGGATGAAAGTAAGATTTCGGATAATACAATAGTGATTTTTACGAGTGATAACGGTCCTTTTTGGAAACCTGATTTTATAGAGCGGTTTGATCATAAGGCCGCTGATACGTATCGTGGTATGAAGGCCGATATTTATGAGGGGGGGCATAGGGTTCCATTTATTGTGCGTTGGCCGGGCAGGGTTAAAGCGGGATCCGTAAGCGATTTTACAACCACATTGACCAATTTGATGGCCACTTCTGCAGACATAGTTGGTATCCAATTGAACGATAGAACCGGGGAGGATAGTCAGAGCATCTATTCCGTTTTAATGGATGATAGTGAAAATAAGGTGGAGGAAAGGCCCATTGTACACCATTCGTCCAAGGGTTTTTTTGCCCTGAGGAAAGGGGACTGGAAACTGATTGAAAGAAGAGGTTCCGGAGGGTTTTCAATTCCTATTGTCGTTGAGCCGAAGATAGGTGAACCAGCAGGGCAGTTGTACAACTTGGCAGAGGATCCTTCCGAAACCAACAATTTATATAATGAAAGACCTGAATTGGTAAAAGAACTCTTGGCAGAATTGGAGATTATAAGAAATCGTTGAACTGGAATATATCGGGGACGGACCATCGATATGGAGGTTTTTTTATAAGGATATTAGTATAGAAAAAGTAAGGGTCAATATGTCGGAAACAAAAGATAATAATGCTTTAAAAATAAGGACCATACTGCTTTTTGTCTTGGCGGTCTGTTCAGGTCTTCTTTTGGGTAGCTGTTCTTCCAATCCTAAAGAATTGGCAAGGCCAAATGTATTATTTGTTGTCTTCGATGACTTGAACGATTGGGAGGGCTGCATGTTCGGCCATCCCCAAAGCATTACGCCGAATATTGATCGCTTGGCGGAAAAAGGGGTATTGTTCAGTAATGCCCACAGTACAGCTACTATGTGCTGCCCATCAAGGACTTCGGTAATAACCGGGTTAAGACCCACAACAACAGGGGTTTATAATAATACGGACACACCTTTGGAACTTTATAAAAGTAAAAGGACCCTTAATAAACACTTTAAGGAGAACGGATATTTTGTGGCAGGGGCCGGTAAGATTTTGCACAAGTTCCATTATGAGAAAACCGATTGGCATGAATATGTGGGCAGACATCAGGACGATGGTATAGTAGGTAACCGCGAGAACCCGGAGAAGGATAATATAACCCGTCTGAGCGGAAATATTGCCTGGGGGCCATTTTCTTTCCCCGATTCCTTAACCTTTGATGGCAGAACCGTTGATTGGGTCAAGGAAAGGATTGATCGGGACCATGACAAGCCTTTCTTTTTGGCCTGTGGCATTTACCGCCCCCATATTCCTTGGTTCGTTCCGGGAAAGTATTTTGATCGGCACCCCCTAAAAGATGTCAAACTCCCCTTGGTAAAAGAAAAGGATTTGGGCGATGTGCCCATATCCGGCAAAAATGTGGCGTATTCTACATCTAACTTTGGTGACGGGGACGACCTGCACAATACAAACGGCAACAGTGAACACGAAGCCATTAAAAAAGAGGACTTATGGCATGAAGCCGTTCAGGCTTATCTCGCTTCTGTCAGTTATGCCGATGCACAGTTTGGTCGATTGCTCGATGCGTTGGAAAACAGCAAATATGCGGATAATACCATTATTGTATTATGGAGCGATCATGGTTGGCATCTCGGGGAAAAGGAACATTGGAGAAAGGCCACTTTATGGGAAGAAGTAACCAGGGTTCCCCTAATAATTTATGACCCTAAAAATATAGCGAAGGGCAATTGTGGGCAGGCCGTTAGTCTTTTGGATATATATCCCACCTTGATCGAACTGTGCAGTTTGCCGCAAATTGGGGAATTGGAAGGAGAAAGCCTTGTTCCGCAATTAATCGATCCCAAAACAAAAAGAACCGGCCCGGCTATTTCAAGTTTAACTCCCAATTTTCATTCGATACGGGATGACAGGTTTAGATATATTTCCTACGGTAATGGAGAAGAAGAGCTGTATGACCATGATACGGATCCCCATGAGTGGACAAATATCGCTGACGACGCCAATTACCAGGAAATAAAGTTGGGGCTTAAGGCCTTTATACCTACCAGTGCCCAGCAGCCGATCAAAGGAATCTATAACAAACATAATCAAGATGAATAGTGTCATGAAATGAGCCATAACAATAAAGTTGATATCAACCGATAATGTTAATTGACGAAACCGAAGGTTCACGAACTCATTAATGATAAAATTGATGTGAGTAATTACATCTGACCTATAAAAAAACAATAAATATAAATAGATGAAATCAAGAAACATAAGTTATCTATGGGGAGTCGGTCTGTTGCTGTTGTTGAGTGCCTGTATGGGACTGGCCCCGGAGAAGAAGGAGAAACAAAAAAGCCCCAATATTATATTCATTCTAACGGATGATCAGGGATGGACACATACTTCGCATCGGGCAGATCCCAATATTCCCGAATCTAAAAGTGACTATTATGAAACACCGAACATGGATATACTGGCCCAATCGGGAGTGCTGTTCACAAATGGATATGCACCAAACCCTATCTGTTCCCCATCGCGCAATAGTTTGATGTTTGGTCGGAACGCGGCAAGACATATTTACAATAAGGATGCCGACTGGTATAAAAAAACAACCGATTGGCTTACTATTCCAAGGGCTATAAAAAAAGCAGACCCTGATTATAGAACGGCTCATTTTGGCAAGTGGCATATTGCTATGGAACCCAAGGATGCCGGATTCGATTACGATGATGGAATGACCTCCAATAATGGAGGCGAAATTTTTGGCAATGGATTTTTAAATATCAAAGAGTATACAAAGGCCACCGATAATTATATGAAAACCAATAAGGTGGAAAATCCGTCCAATGCAAAAAAAGTGGGCAAGCCCAGCGCGCATTGGGAAGATGTAAATGCCAAGGATATATTTGGAATCACTGATCGTGCCAAAGATTTTATGAAAGCGAGTATTGCAGATGGGAAACCTTTTTATGTTCAACTTTCGCACTATGCCGTTCATCTTTCTTTGGTATCACGAAAAGAAACATATGAATATTTTAAGAATAAAAAACCGGGGGAACGACATACAAATCCTGAATTTGGGGCCATGTTGAAAGATTTGGATACCGGTGTGGGAATGATTATGGATTTTGTTAAGGAGATGGGGATCGAAGACAACACATATATCTTTTTAATGGGGGACAATGGAGGGCGCCTATCGCTAAACCAAATTGCCTTGATCGATAAAAATAAGGAGTTGGTAAATGCCCATTATTCAACACAGCATAACAGAAATGCTCCCCTTCGTGACGGGAAACATTCCTTTTATGAAGGTGGATTAAGAGTTCCTTTTATAGCTGTTGGCCCTGGAATAAAAGCAAATAGGGTTAGTGAAACTCCGGTAACCGGTTTGGATTTTTTGCCGACGTTTACCGAACTTGCCGGGGGAAATGTAGTTATGACAGAGGTAATCGATGGAGGAAATATGCTTCCTCTACTTCTGGATGAAAGTGTGGAAAAAGTAAAACGAAACAGTGAATATTTGATATTTCATCAGGGGTCGCACCGCAAACCACGGACTGCCATACGGAAAGGCGATTATAAATTGATTAAATACTGGTCCCAGGAGACGAAATATCAAAACACTCCCAAAGTTGAGCTTTTCAACATAGCTGAAGATTTGGGCGAAACTACCAACATAATCTCAAATCATCCGGAAATAGCAAATGAACTGGAAACGGCACTAAATAAGTTCCTGGCCAAAACAAATGCGGAAACCGGAATAAGGGATATTGAAGGAGCCTACTATCGTTTAATGGACGATCTGAAGATATCATCGGAAGACGACGGGTAGGTGTGAACATTGAAGTAGGTCTAAATTCGGGAATCCGGTTCAGAAACGATTCCCATGACAATAGAGAGAAGGATGGTATTTATTAAAAAAAGGGTATAACTATATGAATGCAAGTCCCATATTATTGCTTTGTTATGACAGGGGCAGGGAATCAGTACATCGGATGACCCTATTTCTCGTGCTGTTAATCATCAATGCATGTGGTAGGCCATCAAGTAAAGTCTTGATCGTTTCCAACGAAAATGAATTTAAATCTGCGATTCAAAAAATTTCAGCAGGAGATACACTTATCATTAAGAATGGCACTTATTATAATTGGTCTGTTTCAGTACCGGTCAATGGAACCCCGGACAGTATAATTACCATCCGTCCGGAAAAAGAGCATGGCGTATTATTCTCAACATCGAAAACTGCGGATAAACCCATGTTTAAGCTATCTGGGGGTAATTTTATTTTCAAGGGATTTGTTTTTAAGAATATCTCTTTTCGTAAATCGATTGTGGAACTTAATGGTACCCGTAACGTTCGGATCGCAAATTGTCAATTTATGAATATTACAGGAGATGGTCGGGAGCGCCGGATGCTAATTGTAAATGGTGATGCCGTTAACAACATAATGGATCATTGTTTGTTTAAAAATAATGATATGGTACAAACCCTTACAATAAGGGTTTCGCCGGGCCAAGTTCCAAGATACACCCATATACACCATAATATTTTTAAAAATCTGAATTTAAATGCAGGAGGTGAAGGTTCAGAAACCATTCAAGTGGCCCAAACAGGAAATCATAATGACTTTGGGGAATTGAGTTTGAATACTTTGGTCGAATATAATCACTTCGAAAATATACGAGGTGACGCGGAGACCGTGAGCAATAAGAGCAATTATAATATTTACCGGCATAATTCTTTTATCAACACAAATCAATTTGTGCTGCGGGCGGGACATTATTGTACTGTTGTCAATAATACATTTAGCAATTCAAACGGACCGGCCATTCGGATTTATGGTTCCAACCATAGGATTGAAAAGAATATAATTAAAAACCCATCTGGAAACGGAATTACCATGTGTTACGGTATGGGGTCCGGAATTCATGCCAAGACACTCCGGATCACTACTACGGATTGTATAATTAAAAATAACACCATAGACCACGCTGGTGGATATGGTATTTTTTTAGGTGAAGGCAAGGGGGCAGATTATTCGGACCATAAAAACAGGGCACGTTGGAATACGGGTACCATACAGAATATTCCGGCTTCGGGAAATATCATTTCCTTCAATAGCATTATAAATTCAATAGGAAAACCAATTGAGCTTGCAGGGTCAATAAATAATAAGATAAAGGACAATCGGTATATGGACCAAAACCAAAAATAAAATAAAGAAAATTTGATATGGATCAGGAAATGAGAGTGATGCCCAATGATTTTTATAACCATGTGCGAATAATTAAAATTAAAAAGATATGATGTCCAGAAGTTCCTTCATACGGAAAACCTCTGCCGGCTTGTCGGCTGCCATGGTGGCTCCCGGCCTATGGTCTTTTGTCCCCAAAAAGGGAGTGAAGTACCCGTGCAGATTTAGGGCATATAGACCAGGCCGTTTTTTGGCCCCCGTAACCTGCGTTACACCTGATGACGGATTTTACATCCATACATTTTATGACGTTGTGCCCTGGAGCCACGACCAAAAATTATTGACCGTCACAAAATTGCCCTATCAAGGTAAAACCCCCATTTGGGGAGATACTGCCGAAGTCTGTGTAATTGATCTTGAAAATGAGACCATTCAAACCGTTTATGAGACCAGGGCATGGTCATTTCAATTGGGGGCCAATGTTCAGTGGGGAGCATCATCCGATAGGTATCTGTATTGCAACGACCTTATTGATGGTAGGCCGGTCTGTGTCCGTATTGACTTGGAAACAGGTGTTGCCAAGGCTTTTTCCGGCTCTAAATATGATATTTCCCCAGACGAAAAATCCATAATAAGCCCCAACCTTTTAACCATGAACATCCATCAATATGGGTATGCGGTACCGGACCGGGTATTGGGCAGGCCGGATACGTTTGCCCCGGAGGCCATTGCCGGCGAAGGTTTATGGAGGACGGATTTGGATAACAATGAAACAAAATTACTGGTAGGGTTCAATAAGTTTCTTGAAAAAGTGGAAGGGCCGGAAGAAGATAGGGCTTATTACGATAAATGCGTTCCCTATCTTTTTCATTCTAAATTCAATAAGCAGAATACCCGTATACTACAAGTTTATAGGGGGTTGGTCAATAATGAGGGGAGGGATGCATCCTTATTTTCCTTAAACGTTGATGGAACTGATCTGAAGCAATGCCTCACCCGGGAGCAATGGAATCAAAAGGCGCGTTTCGGAGGGGCGGGCAACCATCCAAACTGGCATCCGGATGGGGAGCATATTATTATGAACTGTATACCTAGATGGATGGGGCATGAAGATATGCTGTTCTGCCAATTTAAATACGATGGATCGGATTTTAAGGTGCTTTCCGAAATGCACTTGGGTAGTGGACACCCCAGCGTCAATGCTGATTCCACCTATTTATTGGCCGATACCTATCCCAAACAAAAATGGATTCCTTCCCCAAAAGGGGAGGTACCTATTCGACTATTGGATCTCAATACGGACGAGGAGCAAATGATTTGTTCCGTGGCAACGGATGTGGGCAATAATGGCAAGGCATATAAAAAAGGGGAAACGGGAAGTCATTACAAATTAGATCCCCATCCGGTCTGGAGCCATAACTATAAAAAGGTCTGTTTTAATGGTGCGCCCAAAGGGAAAAGACAAGTGTTCATTGCCGATTTGGAGGGTATTGTCTAAACAATTTCTAAGTTGATGATAAAACTGAAATTAATATGAAATGAGCATAAACAAATTTAATTTTTTGCATACCCACCGAAATAATTTAATTTTTTGTGCGAAAGCACAGCGGTTGGTTTATGCAGAAGATTTTTATTATACTCATTTTCATATTAATAAAAATTTTTAAATAGATGAAAGTTGGAATGAAAATAAAATACAGCCTATTTACAAGTGTTCTATTATTTGTGGTATCCGTTTCTTTGGGACAACAACAGGAATATGCCAGTTGGACACTTAGGGAGGTACAAGAGGCCATAGACCATTGCAGGGTAAAGACAGAACGGACTATTGAAAACTTAAAGGGTTACGACAGATCGCCACGTACGATCCCCGCGGATAGCAAACACTGGGAGGCGAAACCTACGGGAGGCTGGACAAGTGGTTTCTGGGCGGGAATACTATGGTATGTTTTTGAAGGAACCGGAAGCGAAAGGATCAAAATTGAAGCTGAAAAATTCACCGAAGAAATCGGAACCATTTTGTTGGAACCCGTTAAGAGTCATGACCTGGGTTTTATATTTCAATGCAGTTATGGGAATGGTTATCGATTGACAAAGAACGAGGCGTACAAAAGAACACTTATTGTTGCCGCCGATTCCTTATCACATCTATACAATCCGTCCGTTGGTACAATTCTTTCCTGGCCGGCACAAGTAAACAATAATGTATATTCCCCGCATAACACCATTATTGATAATATGATGAATTTGGAGCTGTTGTTTGGGGCTTCCAAACTTTCTGCCAATAGCAAGTATTCCAAAATGGCGGTTTCCCATGCCAATGTAACCGCAAAGCACCAGGTTCGTCCGGACAATACGGTTTATCATGTTTTGATTTATGACGACAAAACCGGAAAGGCTTTGCGGAAAACAACCCATCAAGGTTTTTCCGACGAGTCGGTTTGGGCCAGGGGTCAGGCATGGGGTATTTATGGCTATGTTATGGGTTACCGGGAAACTGCCAATAGGAAATATCTAAAAATTGCCGATAAGTTGGCAAAGGCCTATCTTGATAGACTTTCCAAGGATCAGGTACCTTTTTGGGATTTTGATGACCCTGCCATTCCCGATGCGCCTAAGGATGTTTCCGCTGCCAGCGTCGTAGCGTCGGCATTTCTGGAACTATCCAATCTGGAAAGGAATAGGAAAAAAAAGGAATTTTATAGGGCAAGGGCGGAAAAAATGCTCCGTTCCCTTTCTTCCCCCGCTTATTTGAGCGGTTCTGAAAATGATGCTTTTTTGCTTCATTCGACAGGAAACAAACCTAGGAATAGGGAAGTCGATATCCCCATCATATATGCGGATTACTATTATATAGAGGCCCTTGTCAGATTAAAAAAAATACTGCTATCGGAGATGGCAGGTAAACAAATGCCATGAAGATGGGCGGATATATTTTAAATTTTCACCTGTGGATCGCCTTGTTATCCGCATTTGTGGATGTTCAATGTCAAGGTTTGAATACGGAATTTGGAAAAGGGGACTTACTATATGAAAATTCCATGGGTTCGGAAAAACAAATGGACGATTGGGTATTGGAAGGGCCTGCCAATACGGAGTTTAGGTATGGTTGGATGCACATGTATTCACCAGAAGAAGAGGGGCATCACGTATTATGGTGTCCCGTAGATTTTCCTTCCGATTTTATTGCCGAATGGGAACTTCAAAATCAAGAAACGGATGCCGGATTGGTAATTGTCTTCTTTTCTGCTTTGGGAAATAATGGTGAAAGTATTTTTGACCCATCCTTTCCAGATCGTGATGGTACTTTCAGCCAATATACAAAAAGCGAATATTTTAATAACTACCATATTTCATACTACGCCAATGGTAAGGATAACCGGGAAAGGGAGGTTGCCCATCTCCGAAAAAATAAGGGTTTTGAAAAAGTACAGATCGGTGAAACCGGAATTCCTGTACATTCTACCGCTATTCATAGGATAAAGTTGATAAAGAATAATGCGCATATCATAATGTACGTCGATGGGCGTAAAATAATAGACTGGATAGACCGGGGCAGAGGTCAGGCAGTATGGAAGGATGGAAAAATAGGCTTTAGACAAATGAAGTGGACGCATTTCAGGTACCGTAATTTTAGGGTTTGGGGGTTGAAGGAAAAACGTAACTAATGGCGCGAACCTATTTTAATACCTTGAACTCATTTAGACTTTTTGGATTGAAGCGAAAATCAGTCATTTTTTGCCTGATTGAAGATTTTTTTGAGTTGCATGGCAGAGCTACGGAAAGAAAAAAAGACAGGCTGGAGCGTATAAAAATAACCCGGTGGGTTATTTTAGCGAACGGGCCAGCTGGCGCAAGGACGAAAAAGGGCGATTTTTTAGCCAATTGAAAAAGTCTAAATAAGTTCTTTAATCGTAAACCCTGGGCATTAACTTTTATTTTACCCCGGTCTGTTGCAGGGTGCCAAATGTATGTTCCGTTTTTTTAATGTAAATCAAATGCCCGGGGAAACTGTCTTTGTCCATTATGCCCATTAAAACAGTAAACACCGAGCAGTGGTACGGGCGTTTAATTCGGAATAAAATATATTGGCTCCACTGTGGTGATCGGTTTTATAATATCAGTAAGGGTATGCAGGAAAGGAATCCGATTTCAGCTATGGTGCCAACGGATATAGAGAAATTGTTTAAAGATGAATATCAATTAGAGTTAAATGAGGCGTCTCCTCATTACTTTGGACGGAGTGCTGAATATTAATAAATAAAATAAGTAATGTACATGACAATAAATAGAAAATGTATTTCGTCTATGGTTAGGGGAATTGCAACAGGATTGATTTCCATATTTTTTTTAACATGTACGACTTCGGAAAAGGTAATGGAAGCGCATGGTGAAATAAGGATAGGCAGTAAAATGATCTACCCCAAATACAGGCTATGGACCACACCTTCCAACGGGGAAGAGCCAGCGTTCAATTCTCCCAGTTTTGAGTGGCCTACTACAAAAAAAAGGACCGATTATGATGTACGGCTTTCTTCCAATAAGGATTTTTCAACAGATCTTATTGAAAAAAAGAACATTCCATTTGCCATTTTTAACCCACACCAAAAGTTGGACAAGGGCATTTGGTACTGGCAGTACCGTGAGAGCGGAAAAGAATGGAGTGTATTGGATTCATTTAGGATTACGGCAGCAACAAAAGAATTTGTAACCCCTAAATTGAGTAAGGTACTCCAAAATGTTTTTACGGAACATCCAAGGGTTTTTGCCAAGAAAAATGATTTGGAGGATCTGAGGCTCAGGGCAAAAGACTATAAAGAGACCAAGGCAATTCTGGACCAGGCCAATAATCTTTTGAGCGAAATTCCACCAACAGAGGAATCCGGGCTTCCCAAACATAAGGGAAAGAACGAATATGAAAATGCTATGATTGCGGAACAGGCCAGTAAAACCCTAGGAAGGCGAGTTTTTTCCGTCCTTAATACACTATCGCAGGCCTATCTTTTAACCGGGGATATTAAGTACTACGGAGCAGCTAAAAAATGGATGGTAGAAGTAGCGGATTGGGATCCGAACGGGATCACTCATTTGTCAAATTTTGGGGACTCCGCAATAATGACAAGTTTGGCTTTGGCCATAGATACTTTTTGGGATCTATTGGATGAGGCCGAAAGGGGGAAAATGATAAGGCAATCCTCTATTAGGGCAGATAATTTTTATAATTTGTGGATAGGGAAGGTTGAAAGCAGATCGTCATCCATGCATGTCTGGCAGCATATTTTGCATCAAATGTTCCAAACTTCAATGGCATTGGCCGGTGAAACTCCGGAAGCCGATAAATGGCTGGAATATATTTATGAAATATGGATAGCACAATTTCCAAAAATGGCCGAAACCGATGGTGCTTGGTTTAACGGGATCGGTTATTTTATAATGAATACGTTGACCATTTATGATATGTCCTCTAGTTTTAGCGACCTTACGGGTGTTGATTTTCAATGGTCGGATTGGTTTGGGAACAATCCAAAATGGTTGTTATATGCCTTTCCCCCTAACAGTGTCGGTGATGGTTTTGGCAACGATGGGGACAAATATTGGTATCCTACCATCAAGTATGCGGGATTCATGGATACTGCTGCCCGCATGCTCAATGATCCATACGCGGCATGGTATTCAAAAGAAGTCGCTAAAGGACTGAGCAAGGACATTTCAGCTGAGTCGGAGTTTCGTTGGTATAGAATTCAAAGGGCAAACAAAAAACCGCTTCCAAAGATTTCAAAAGATTTTAATGTTCCCCAAGCAGCACATTTTCCTGATGTAGGGGTGTCCTATATGCATACAGATATACAAAGTATTGAGAATAATTTAATGTTATCGGCAACGAGTAGTCCTTTTGGACCAAATGGACATAAACATGCGGAACAAAATAATTTTAATATTGCCTTTGGCGGGAAACGGCTATTTTATAATTCAGGATATCGACCTAAGATGGGGGATCCACATCACCAAGATTGGCATAAACATACTCGCGGACATAACGGAATTTTAATTGATGGTAAAGGCCAACCCTTTGATGCAGGAGCTTATGGTTGGATGCCGCGTTTTCTTCATGGCAAACAAATTTCATATGCCGTTGGGGATGCATCCAATGCGTATTCTGCTTCTGACGGGGAATCCATTGATTTGGGAATGAAACGATTTCGACGACATTATCTGATGCTTCGCCCGTCGATCATTGTTGTTTACGATGAATTGGAAGCAGATCACTTAGTGGAATGGACCTGGTTGCTGCATAATGATAAGGGGCTGGAAATAGATTCGACCAAAAAAACGATTACGGCCGAAAACGAATATGCAAATGCATTGGTTTCCCTCTATTCTTCCTCAGGAATCGATTTCAATGTAACCGATACTTTTAGTGTTCCAGCAAGAAATTGGAATAGAAAAGTGGATCAAGCAGGCAATATAATAGATTTTGTGGATCAATGGCATTTTTCCGGAACAACAAAAGAGAAGACGGACAAAATGCGCTATTTGGCAATTTTTCAGATAAAATCCAAAGCGGGGAATTCTGTTTGCGAAGAGGTGGTTTTTGACGAAACCGCAAATACCTATTCAATTGCCGGATGGGAAATTAAAGCAGAGTTGAGTGTTGGGAAACCCGCTAAAATTGAGATAGTTGACCGTTTGGGAACGGCAGCGTTCGTATCATCCGGACTATTGGAATTTGATGGCAAAACCTATAAGGGAAAAGTGGACGGCAGTTCCAAACTAGTGGAAATAATAGATGGACAGAAAATATTTCAGGATGAGGTGGATGAAGTACCTGCTCAATTGAAAAGGGCAATGTTGAAAGACCTTAAAAATGTACACCGATAGTAGGCCATGTCCCCTCATAACAACTTAAACTATAAATAAAATTTGTCAAGCAAGAAATATGAAGAAACTGAAGGGACTAATACCGGCAATTTTACTTTTGGGAGTTTTTCCTTCTTGTAAAGCCCAACAACGACATGTAGAACAAAGACCAAATGTTTTGATGATCTGTGTCGATGATCTTAACGATTGGATCGGTGCTATGCAAGGGCACTTGAACGCCATTACCCCTAATATGGACCGATTGGCAGCTAGGGGGGTGCTGTTTGCCAATGCGCATTGCCAGGCTCCCGTATGCGGACCTTCCAGGGCCTCTCTAATGTCCGGATTGCGGCCTTCCACCACAGGGATCTATGGGCAGATAGACGACGAGGAAATAAGAAGGGCATCCAAAGCGGTCCAGGACGTAGTTTTTCTTCCGGAATATTTTAAAAACAATGGTTATCATACTATGGGCAAGGGAAAGATTTTTCACAACTTTGCTCCCGAAGGTGTTTTTAATGAGGCAGCCGGTAGGGAAAAAGGTTTTGGGCCCAAGCCGGAAAATAATTTTAAATGGGATAGAAATGGAACTAGTACCGATTGGGGCGCATTTCCTGAAAATGACAATGAAATGCCGGATTATAGGACAGCAAAATGGGCAGTTGAAAAATTGGAAGCGGAATATAAAACCCCATTTTTCTTAGTAGCTGGTTTTGTAAGACCCCATGTACCCTGGTATGTGCCGCAGAAATGGTTTGATATGCATCCTGTTGAAAATATACAAACGCCCCCCTATAAAAAGGATGATTTTTATGATTTACCGGCCATTTCGAAACAGTTGCATGAAATGCCCATGATGCCCACCACGGAATGGGCCATTGAATCCGGGGAATGGAAAAATATAGTGCAGGCTTATCTGGCCAGCGTTACCTTTGTGGATTATTATATAGGTGAAGTACTCAACGCACTCGAAAATAGCCCATACAAGGATAATACAATAGTAATTCTCTGGTCGGACCATGGATATCGATTGGGCGAGAAGGGGACATTTGCCAAGCATGCATTATGGCAAGAGGCTACCAACGCACCGTTGATTATTTCCGTTCCCAATGGTCAAAAGGGGATAGTACGTGCCCAAGCCGTCGAAATGTTGGATATTTATCCCACGCTCCTGGATTTGTGCCATCTACCTCCGAATGTAAAGAACGAAGGTAAAAGTCTAAAGCCCCTACTTGAAGGATCCAATATAAAGGAGGAATATTATGCGGTAACGACCTATGGTAGAAACAACCATGCCGTTGTTTCGGATCAGTTCAGGTATATTCGTTATGAAGATGGGACCGAAGAGTTATACGATCATATGCAAGACCCCAATGAATGGCAGAATATTGCCAATGATACGATGAACACTAAGGTCGTTCAAATGCATAGGCAAAGGTTGCCCCAACATAATGCTCTTTGGGCCCCGAACGGAAAAAACAATTCCGTAAATGCCTATTTTGAAAAACAGCGTGCCGAACAGTCCAATAAACAGGAAGAAAATAATTAAAATCTGTTTAGGGTTCACATTGTACCTAAGCAGTTGCCTTAAACAACTAGAAAATGAAAAACTATATAAAACAAGGGTTAACAATTGTAATGTACTTGATTTTATTATCCCATTTGGGTTGCAAAACCAAAAATGAAATCGGACCGGAACCGGAAAAGAAACCAAATATACTTTTTGCCATAGCGGATGACCAATCTTTTCCTTACGCTTCGGCCTATGGGACCAATGGTATAAAAACACCTTATTTCGATAAGGTGGCCAAAGATGGTATTTTGTTTACCAACGCATTTGTTGCAGCACCCCAATGCAGTCCCTCAAGAGCGGCTATCCTAACGGGAAAAAATATTTGGCAAATTGAGGAAGCAGGTACCCATGCCAGCTACTTTCCAAAAAAGTATTCCGTATTTACCCATTTGTTGGCAAGTGTAGGTTATAAAATTGGTTTTACGGGAAAACCATGGGGCCCGGGTAACTGGAGAGATGCCGGCTGGTTACAAAATCCGGTAGGACCTGAATTTAATGATAAAAAGATGGATTCAGTGCCTACCACGGGAATTCACACTACGGATTATTTTGGAAACTTCATGGATTTTTTTCAGCAAAAGGAAAAAGGACAACCTTTCTTTTTTTGGTACGGAGGCCATGAACCGCACAGGACCTATCAAGGGGGCTCGGGAATAGGCGCTGGAAAGATTTTGGAGGAATCGGTTGTACCGGCATTTCTTCCGGATCATGAATTGATTAAGAGTGATATTGCAGACTATGCCTTGGAAATAGAATGGTTCGATGCCCATTTGGGAAAAATGATCCAGTTCTTGGAAGAACAGGGGGAATTCGAAAATACGATTATTGTGGTGACCGCCGATAACGGAATGCCCTTTCCCTCGGCAAAGGCCAACTTACAGGAATACGGTACACATGTACCTTTGGCAATTTGTTGGCCCGCTAAAATGAAAGGGAACAGGGTAGTGGAAGAATTGGTTTCACTTATAGATCTGGCACCTACCTTTCTGGAACTGGCCGAAGTGGGGGAAGTACCTGAAATGACAGGTAAAAGTCTTTTAAAAATGTTGATTCCCTCTCCGGGCGTTCCGCCCCAAACCCATAGGGAATTTGTCTTGACAGGCCGTGAAAGACATACCCATGCCAGACCTGATAATTTAGGGTATCCCGCACGGGCCATTAGGACCCGGGATTATCTTTACGTACATAATTTTAAGCCCGATCTTTGGCCGGCAGGCAACCCTGCGCCTTCTTCCTCAAAAAGTGGAACAACGGCCAATGGCTTTAAATCTTTATGGCCTGGATTCCATGATGTGGATGACTCCCCATCAAAACTCTTTCTAATGGAGCGGCAAAACGAATATACCACCTACTACAATTTGGCCTATGATAAAAGGCCCTCGGAGCAATTGTACGATATTAAGAAAGATCCGGGCTGTGTGGACAATGTTGCAGATGAACCTTATTACGCCGAAATAGTAAAAGATTTAAGAAAAAAACTTCATTCGGAACTTAAGCTGCAAGGAGACCCACGTGTTTTAGGATATGGGGATATATTTGACAGTTACCCCCGTATGTCGATCATGCGCGAATTTGATGGTTTTCACGAACGGGGCAAATATAATCCGGCATATATTCAAGAGGGACAGGTAAAGATGGGACAATAGGAAGCCTAAGCAATTTTGGACTTTGGAACGAACAGGGATTATTATGGGGCAAAGCACTACCATGAAATTCCGTTCCGTTCCACCCCCCCCTACCTACCGGCCAGACAGGTCTGTTTTGTAATATCATTGCATAGCCAAGTTCCGGACACAATACCAAATTATATACAATAGTTAGGGGAATTGGGACTCACAGTGCTTCCAATTTATGGGAAAACAATCAGATACCTGTAAAGCACAAGGATGTTACCTGGTATTTCGAAAAAAGAAATAGGAGATTAGATTTTGGTCATTTATGAAAGCATAATGGTTAGCTATTTGGGGGTGCCCCATTATAAATTTGCCATATCAAAAACAATGATCAAACACCTTAAGAAGAAAAAAATGATAAAATTTAATCTAAATACCCAAAAAATTTCCAGAAGTATTTTGACAATAGCCGGTTTACTTGTTGTTGTAGTTATAATAGTTGCATTTGCTTCCGGGAATGGGGAAGTGAAGGAAACGGCAAATGCTCCGCAGGCCTTGCCGGTAGAGGTATCCTTGCCGATTTTTGAAAAAATAATAGAATGGGACGAATATACCGGCCGTTTTGAGGCCAGTAACCGAGTGGAAGTACGGGCCCGTGTAAGCGGGTTTTTGGAAAGTGTCAATTTTGTAGATGGACAAAAGGTAAAAAAAGGGGATGTGCTTTTTACAATTGATGATAGACCTTTTAAAATTGCGTTGGATCAGGCAAATGCAGATTTTAACCAGGCACGGGCATCCTTAAAAACGGCAGTGGATAATTTTGAAAGAGTGGGGTCACTACGAGAATCCGGAGCGGTATCCATTGAGGAATACGACCGAAGAGAACAAGCATTGGAATATGCCAAAGCCAGTGTTCAATTGTCACAGGCGCGGGTAGATAATGCGAAATTGAATTTGGAATTTACAAAGGTTAGGGCGCCAATGGCCGGTTTGGTAAGTAGGGATAGGGTGAACGAGGGCAATTTGATAGATGGGGGCGCTGCCAATTCCACCTTGTTGACCACCATTGTAGCCACAAGTCCTATCGATTTTTATTTCACGGGAAGCGAATCCGATTATTTACGATATGTGCGTCTTGCAAGAAACGGGGAACGAAGCGCTGCCCGTTCCGAAGGAATTCCTGTATTTATTAAGCTGCAGGATGAGGAGGATTTTGTCCACGAGGCAAAAATGGATTTTGTTGATAACGAATTGGATAACGGTACAGGAACCATCGAGAGTCGCGCGGTACTAGAAAACAAGGATCATTTGTTGGAGCCGGGAATGTTCGGTAAGGCAAGGATAATGGGAAGTGCCGAACACGATGCCATTATGGTGCCGGATGAAATAATAGGTACCAACCAATCCATTCGTTTTGTATACGTTTTGGGAGATGATAATCTTGTAACCACAAAGAATGTCACCTTGGGACCTTTGCACTCCAACGGATTAAGGATCATAAGGGACGGAATATCCCGAGAGGACAAATTGATTACCAATAACATTCAAAAAATAAGGGAGGGAGTTGCCGTAACCCCAATAGAGACCCAATTGCAAAAAGACAATTCGGGAGAGTTGGCGGTAGCCAAGATGGAGAGATAAGTACCCTTTAATAGAAACCAAAAAAATATTATACTCCCTTTAACCTAAATATTTTTCGACTCCTGGGTCGGGCCCGCCTTTGTCGTCAGACAGGCCCGCCCGTTCGTCAGATAGGGTTTCCAATCTGCCCGTGCCGGTACGGACGGGTTTACCTCTACTTGGGAGAGGTCTGGACTGCTTTTTAGGCAGTTCCGGGTGAGGTAAAAAGGGGGATACTATTATTCAATTTTAGATAAATTATGAAATTCAGTCACCTATTTATAAAAAGACCCATTTTTGCAGCAGTACTGAGCGTACTCATACTCATTGTGGGCGGTCTGGCATATGTTTCCCTGTCGGTTTCCCAGTTTCCGGATGTGGCACCACCAACGGTAGAGGTGGTGGCGTTATATCCGGGGGCCAACGCCAAAACGCTTTCGGAAACTGTGGCAGCGCCCTTGGAAAAAGAAATCAACGGGGTGGAGGGCATGATCTATATGACCTCCCAATCTTCCGCAGATGGGCGTGTAGTGCTGCAAATAGCCTTTGAGCTCGGAACCGACCTGGATAGGGCACAGGTGCAGGTTCAGAACCGTGTTGCCATTGCGGAACCCAGGTTGCCGGAATCGGCCCGTAGATTGGGAATTACGACCAAAAAAATATCGCCTGATATCCTCTTGGTGGTGAATATGTATTCACCGAACAAGACCTATGACCAAACCTATATGGGGAATTATGCCACTTTACAATTGAAGGACCAATTGGCCCGTATCAAGGGTATTGGCGATATTCAGATTTTTGGTGCTGCGGAATATGCCATGCGGATATGGTTGGATCCCGATAAAATTGCCAATTTGGATCTTACCGCCGGGGAGGTGGTAGCCTCCCTTCGCGCCCAGAATATACAGATTGCCAGTGGTACCTTGAACACCTTGCCATCTGGCCAACAATCGGCTTTCGAAATCAACATCCAGACCCAGGGGAAGCTGGTTACCACGCAAGAGTTTGAGAACATCATTATCAAGTCTGGCGGGGACGGGAGAATTGTACAATTAAAGGATTTGGGAAGGGTGGAACTGGGTGCCCAAAACTATGCCACAAAGGGATATTTGGGAAAAGATCCTGCCATAGCCATGCCTATTTTTCAACAGCCGGGAGGTAATGCTTTGGAGACTGCTGCGGAAATTAGGTCCAAAATGGTGGAGCTATCCAAGAATTTTCCTGAAGATCTGGAATATAAGATAGCATATAACCCTACGGAATTCATCCAAAAATCGGTAGATGAAGTGTACCATACTATTTTTGAAGCGGTCATTTTAGTGGTCCTGGTGATATTATTATTTCTCCAATCCTGGCGTGCGGCCATTATTCCAATCCTGGCAATACCCGTATCCCTTATCGGAACCTTTGCCGTTATGCAGGCCATAGGCTTTTCTTTGAACAACTTAACTTTGTTCGGTTTGGTATTGGCCATTGGAATTGTAGTGGATGATGCCATTGTAGTGGTTGAAAATATGGAGCGGTATCTGGCAAAGGGACTATCTCCCAAAAAGGCGGCCGTTAAGACCATGGACGAGGTAGGAGGTGCTCTGGTGGCCATTGGTCTGGTATTGATAGCGGTTTTTATTCCAACCGCATTTTTGGAAGGTATTTCAGGACAATTTTACAAACAATTCGGAATGACCATTGCAGTGGCAACGGCCATTTCGGTATTCGTTTCCTTAACGTTGAGTCCGGCCATGGCCGCTCTGCTGATGAGGCATGGGGAAAAAGACCATAACAAAAAGACACCGGTGTTGCTCAAACCTTTTGTTTTTGTTGGGAATACCTTTAATAATTTCATGGAAAGGATTTCTGTAAATTATGGAAAAGCGGTACAAAAACTCATCAGAACCTCGATTATGGTATTGGTGGTGTACGGTGGGCTGGTAGTGCTTACAGGGGTCGAATTCAACAGGGTGGCCAAAGGGTTTATTCCGGCCATGGACCAACAGTATTTTATTACGATCGTACAATTACCGCCGGGTTCTTCCCTGTCCAGAACGGATAAAGTGATGCAGAAGGTACTGGACATTGCATTGGATGTGGATGGAGTTGAAAATGCGGTTGCCTTTACAGGTTTTGATGCGGCCTCCTTTACGAATGCTTCCAATGCAGCCGCGGTTTTTTTACCCCTGGAAGATTTTGGGCTAAGAAGGGAAAAAGGTCTGGAGTATGAAGCCTTGTTGGGTACCCTACAACAAAAATTGGCAGAGATAGATGATGCCGTGGTTTTGGTTATCCCTCCTCCTTCCGTGCGGGGTATCGGTAATGCCGGGGGATTTAGAATGATGGTTCAGGATAGGGAGAATGTGGGAACGGATGAACTCTTGAAAGCCACTTATGCATTGGCCGCTGCCGCCAATAATGACCCCATTATTAATAATGTATTTACTTTTTTCAACAACCAGACCCCGCAACTGTATTTGGATATAGATCGGGTCAAGGCAGAGAAATTAGGGTTGAATGTGGGAGATGTATTTCAGTCTTTGGAAATTTATATGGGTTCTGCATTTGTAAACGAATTTAATTATTTGGGGAGGACCTATCAAGTGACTGCACAGGCCGATGCACCGAACCGGTTGACACCCGATGATATATCGCGGATCAAGGTCCGTAATAAAAAGGGGGAAATGGTACCACTTGGTACGATCACCACCCAGCAAAATATTTCAGGACCCTCAAGGATCCCAAGGTTCAACTTGTATCCTGCCGCTTCCTTAAATGGAAATATTGCTCCCGGATATAGTTCTGCGGAAGCTTTGGACAGAATGGAGCAATTGGCCAACGAAATTCTTCCACAAGGTATTTCCTATGAGTGGACGGAATTGGCGTATCAGGAAAAACAGACGGGAAACACGGCGGGCATTGCATTTTTATTGGCAGTTGTATTTGTCTTTCTGTTGCTGGCCGCACAATTTGAAAGTTTGGTGCTCCCTCTGGTAGTCATATTCATTGTTCCCATGGTATTGTTGTCGGCCATGATCGGCATTGACCTGGCAGGGCTGGACAATAACATAATGGTACAGATAGGATTGATAGTGTTGGTAGGATTGGCGAGTAAGAATTCCATCCTGATCGTAGAGTTTGCCAAGCAATTGGAAGATCAGGGCAAGGATTTGAAAACTGCGGTAATGGAAGCCGCTAAATTAAGGTTAAGACCTATTTTAATGACCGCTTTGGCATTTATTCTAGGCGTAGTGCCTTTGGCCATTGCCACTGGTGCGGGTGCAGAGTTACGGGTGTCCTTGGGGATTGCGGTATTTAGCGGTATGCTGGGGGTAACCCTTTTTGGGATTTTCTTGACGCCGGTATTTTATTATTTGGGAAGAAAATGGACCTCCAGACCTTCCCGGTCCAGTACCATTAAACCGGCTCCTTCAAACATTGAAAATGCCGAATTAACTTAAAATATTTAAAAAATGAAGAATTTATTTTTTGTCACCATATTGGCATTCCTATTGGTTTCCTGTGGAATTACCAAACGCGACTTTGAAGTGGCCCCCAAGGTGAATGTCGGGAAGGATTTCCTTAAAGTGGATAGTTCAAGTGCTTTTACCAAAGTGGCTACGGTCCAAAATTGGTGGTCGGAATTTAACGATCCTATTTTGGACACCTTGATAGAAAAAGCAAGAAAGCACAATTTGGATATCAATGCTGCCATAGCGAACCTTTATGCGTCACGCGCCTTATATAAAGAAACAAAATGGGATAGAGTGCCAACCGTGACGGCCAATGGAAATTATACCAGAACCCGCCTTGGAGAAAATGTCTTTGTGCAGGGAAGTAACCCTACCTATAGTAATTATAACGGTAGTTTTGACGCCTTCTGGGAGGCCGACCTGTTCGGAAGGGTTTCCAATCGCATAAAAGGGGCCTATGCAAACAACCAATTGGCATTGGCCGATCTGCAAGGGATGTACGTACTTGTTTTTGCCGAAGTGGCCATGAATTATATGGAATTGCGGGGGTCGCAATACCTCTTGGATATAGCGCACCGCAACCTAAAGGGGCAGCAGGAGACTTATGATCTAACGGTTAAATTGTCGGAGGCCGGTACCAGTAATAGTCTCGACGTTTCCAGAGCGTTGGCACAATTGGAAAGCACACGGGCCACCATTCCTCCCTTACGGGCAAGGGTGGAGGCCTTGAAGAACAGTTTGAGCGTACTCATAGGAGAAGTGCCCGGCAATCTGGATGCCACCATGGTGGCCAAGCAACCATTGCCAAGTCTGCCCTCTTCGGTAGCTTTGGGAGATGTAAACGAATTATTACGTCGCCGTCCGGATGTACGCAGGGCAGAAGCGGCATTGCAAATTCAAATTGCCAAGTACAATTTGTCCGTTGCCGAACTTTATCCCAAAATTCAATTCGGTGGATCCATAGGATTTTCGGCCGTCGATTTTTCAAATTTTGGAAGCAAGGAATCCTTTACATGGAGCCTAATGCCCAATATAAGTTGGGCCGCCTTTAATTTGGGAAGGGTAAAACAGCAGATAAAACGGAACGATGCCCTGACCTTGGCGGCACTCAATCAATATGAAAAAACCGTATTGCAGGGACTGGAGGAAATAAGTACGGCGCTGAGCAATTATTCGAACGAATTACAAAGAAGGGAAACATTAAGAACCGCTTCGGAGGCCAGCGCAGAGGCTGCCAAATTTGCCAAACAACGGTTTAATGCCGGACTCGATAGTTTTATCGACTTTTTAAGTGCCGATAATGCGCTTCTTCGATCCGAAAACTTGCTGGCCGGAAGCGAGATTTCTTCGGCAACATCGTTAATAGCAATTTATAAGGCCTTGGGCGGTGGCTGGGAAATTATTTCCGAAAATGAATTGAACAATAAATATGAGCACATGAAAGATGTTGGAAAACATTCCAAATAGGGACTATTTTATGGATCGTATGGGAACTGCCCTTTTTCTGTAAGGAATAGGGTAGTTCCCTTTTTTAGTGAAAATAAAAATCCTCTTGATAAGGTTTCCTTGATTTCTTCCCTGCCCGACTACTTCGTTCCTGTCCGTACCGGATACGGACCGACAGGCGGGCTTTAAGGTCGGGGTAAAAAATTGAAGGAAATCTTGCGGAAATAATTTTTGACAGGTACTCATCCATATTTTATACTTTTATATAATGATCAAGACCGAAATTCCAGTTTTTGAAACTAGCAATGATTTTCATGAAGCTATCGGATTTCCCCATAGAAGCCATATCCCTAATTTTGATGTGTACGCATTTGAAGGGATGGAGCCTTCTACTAGGCGATGCATGCCGCCCTACCGACAAGGATTTTATTATATAGGCTTATTGAGCTACGTAGGGGAAAGCAAATTGAACCTGAATACGGACTGGCTAAATTTAGAAGGGTATCCGTTACTGTTCGTAGTGCCGGGACAAGTGTTTTCATGGGTGTGGGATGCAAATATTGCTGGATTTAATATCATGTTCAAAAAAGAATTCCTGATGAATGTGGTTCCCAATTTAATTGAGGATTTTCCGTTTCTGAAAATGTCCGAAAACAAAGTGTTGGTATTGACAAAAGAGGAGCATGAATCCCTTTCCTTTGATGCGGAAAGAATACATTCCGTATTTATGAACCCCCATCCCTACCAAGAGAAAATGCTGGAGGGTATGTTGCTTACTTTTTTGTATTTCTGTAAAGCGGTGTATGAGCGCTACAAAACCACCGAAAATCATCTGACAAGTGCACAATTGATCACCCAAAAGTTTGAAATCCTAGTGGATAAAATGTACGTGGATACCAAGAACGTTAGTGATTATGCCGATCAGCTCAACATTACGCCCAATTACCTGACCACTACGGTGAAAAAATTAACGGGTAAAAGCGCCAAGGATATCATTCAGGAAAGACTGCTGATGGAAAGTAAAAGCTTATTAAAATTTTCAGGTTTGGATATTGCGGAGATTGCTTATAGGCTCAATTTTCAGGAACCTACCCATTTTACGAGATTCTTTAAAAAGTTAAGCGGTACAACACCCAATAAATTTCGTCAATTGACATGAAGCACAGGCTATGTAATTGGTGTGACGGATCCCGTGCAAGAAGTCGCCATTTGGGTCATTTATAAAAGGAAAGTGGTTCTTTTTTGAGATTAATATTAGTTAAATTTGTACAGTTAAATAGTTGTTGCAATGAAAGTTAAAAGAATAGCGGTTGTCACAGAATCCGGAAATGGCCTGGGAAAGGTATTTGCCAATATTTTATGGAACAATAATTATGAGGTGATCCTTGCAGCAAGTAATAAAAGTTACGAATTGCTTTCCCGGGACGGAGGAATCCTTCACGATTATAAGTTGGTAAAAACAGATTTCACCTCTGCGGAAAGCCTATCGGAATTAAAAACAAAAATTGAGACTGAATTTGGGCGATTGGACCTATTGGTCAACAATGCCGAAATAGCCAATGGTTTTGGTCAAAAAATAGATCAAATAAAGATTGATGAAGTGAGACAGGTATTTGAGACAAACCTGTTTGCGGTCATCAGGATTATCCAGATCATGAAGCCTTTGCTTGAAAAGGGTGTAGATCCCAGGATCATTAATATGACCAGTGCATTGGGCGATATTAATAAAATGCGGGATGACGGGTTCTGCTATTCCAATTATTGTATGACCGCTTATGCCACTTCAAAGGCGGCATTGAATATGTTTACACATTTGCAGTGCAAGGAATTTAAACCTTCAAAAATCAAAATTAACAGCTTCGATCCTATTGCCCTAAAAAATTGTACCCATAATTCCGTTTCCATCTGCGATGGCATTAAGGATGATTTTATTGCACTTATACAGCACGGGACATCTCCAATTGGGTAAACGGCCCTATAAAAGCTTTATTAAATCTACAGCTTTACCAAATTCATATCTAAGGACAAGAACGGGTATAGGCCCAACATCAAACAAAAGAACTCTGGAAAATAATCCGTGAACATTTTTCAAAAAGCAAAATTCTTCGATCCGTTTCATCCAATTTTTTCTAAGGTACCACACCCATCCATTGTTGTGTTTTAACAAAAAATTAACACTCCTGAAAAACACATTTAATTTTTGTTTCAATACGTTTGATAGTGGGTCTTCAAAGTCATTCAATATGTTAATATTCCATCATAAAATGAGAACTTAAACCAAAGTTGGGAATAAAATTTTTAAAAATGGCCATCAAAAAGGGAAATGGCATTGTGTATTGTATGAACTTGACTTTATTGCGTAATTTTTTATTGAAGTACGTTATGTTAACCAATTTTGATAATTAGGGATGTACCATTTCATGATAAAAGGAATCCTATTTGCAAGTTTATTTTTATGGCCAGCGGTGCAGGTGTTTGCCCATGGAGATCTAAGTATGCGTATAGCTGAGAAGACTATAGAGATATCCGAGGATCCGAGCAATTTTGAACTGTACTATGAAAGGGGATTGTTGTACCAACAGCATATGGAGTACAGCAATGCCCTGGAAGATTTCCTTACATCCAAATCTTTGGGAAACTCTGGAAAATCGTTGTATTATGCGTTTGCCGAGGTGTACTATCTAATCGAAGACTACAATAAGGCCTTAAAAAGTATCGTCTCCTATTTGGAATTGGACAGCATCAATGTAAAAGCCATAAAACTGGAGGCCCAAATACTGTTCCATCTAAAATTATACAAAAAATCCTTGGAGGCCTACCGTTATGTAATCCATAATATGATCGATATCCGCCCCGAGGATATTTTGGAATACAGTAACTTCATACTCGCTGAAAACAATAAAAATTATTCGGGTGCCTTAAAGGCGATCCAATACGGTCTGGACCAACTTGGTCCGCACACCATATCGCTCCAACTTAAAAAACTGGACTATTTAATAGCGTCCGATCAAATTGATGAGGCTTTGGAACAATTCAATTATTTTATCCTTCAATATGATAGAAATGAGTTCTGGTATTTTAAAAAGGCGAAGTATTTAGCGGAAATTAATAGACCCCGTGAAGCCTTCATATCCCTTAAATTGGCTTCGGTTGCCATTGGGCAACTGGATGAAAAGTTTAAAAATATGGACTCCGTAATTATTTTAAAAGAACAAATTAAAAGCTTGGAAAACTCCATTAAAAACCAAAAACCATGATTAAAAGAACTACCTATTTGTTAGCGGCCCTATGTTCGGTGTATTCATTTGCACAGACCTCAGTTGTAGAAACCCCCAATATAAGTGCCGTTGCATTGACCGCTAATGTAGGGCCTTCACAGAATACTGCTTCGGTAGTGGTAGAAAGAGGCCCGTATCTGCAAAGCGGTACCCCTACAAGTGTTGTGGTAAAATGGAGAACGAATGTTGCAACCGAATCCGTAGTGCGTTACGGAACGGCACTAAATTCCCTATCCAAGAAAGTATCGAACACTGCTTTGACGACCGAACACGAAGTTACCATATCCCGTTTACGTCCCAACACCAAGTATTATTTCAATATTGGCAATCGAAAAGAGGTACTATCCGAAAGCACTTCTGGCGATATGTACGTTATTACGGCACCTGCCCCGGGAACCCAACAATTTGTCCGAGCATGGATCTTGGGCGATGCAGGTACTGCCAATAATAATCAAAGGAACGTACGGGATGCGTATTACGATTATGTGGATGCTGCTCCCCAAAATAAGGGCAAAACGGATATGATGTTGTTCTTGGGGGATAATGCCTATGGCAGCGGCACGGACGAAGAATATCAAAATGCCCTGTTCGACATTTATGACGATATGTTGAAAAAATCCGTGGCATGGTCCTGCTTGGGAAACCATGATGGCAAATCGGCCGATTCGGCAAAGCAATCCGGTCCCTACTATGATATTTTCACCTTCCCCACCGCTGCCCAGGCCGGAGGAATTGCATCGGGAACAGAGGCGTATTACTCTTTTGATTACGCCAATATCCACTTTATAATACTGGATTCCCATCATACCGGTAGGGAAGTTGGGGGTGCTATGTACAACTGGACATTGACCGATATTCAAAATACAAAACAGGATTGGATAGTAACATTGTTCCATCATCCGGTATATACCAAAGGATCCCATGACTCCGATACCGAAGATCGACTAATAGAAATGAGGGAAAACTTTATGCCTATGATGGAAGCTAACGGCGTGGACCTCATTTTAAACGGCCATAGCCATTCTTATGAACGTTCGTTTTTCTTGAACGGCCATTATGGATTTTCCAATACGTTTGACCCGGATGAAATTTCGAAGGGTGGACATACTGTTGGTTCCAATGGATACGGGGACGGGAAAGCGGATAGCAATGGGGCTTACCAAAAAACCAGTGCGGCTGCGGAAGGTGCCGTATATATTACCACGGGCTCTGCCGGTCAAATATCCGGGGGAGACCTGAACCACAAAGCCATGTCCGTGTCATTGAACCAATTGGGGTCCTGTGTTATGGAGGTGGAAGACGATGGTAGGGGAGGACAAAACCTGACTGTAAAGTTTATAAGGGATACCGATGGTATAGATGATTATTTTACCATCAATAAATCAGGTTTGGACCTTAAAGCCGATGGAAAGGCATCCGGACCAAAAAGTGCAGGATTATTATATGATGCCGATAGGGATTTGGTCCATTTAAAATTGGATGAAAATGAGAGACTTAAGAAAGTTAATTTCTACAATAATATAGGGAAATCGGTAAAGAAAAGTAGAAGGCAGACCATCAAGGTTGGCAAACTGCCCAAAGGTTTGTATATCATTGAGGTCATAACCAACAAAAGGGCATATAGTGATTCTATTACTATAGAGTAGTTTGGCCAATGGGGTTCCGTTTAAAATGAGCGTTCAATAGCAACCCATGTAATGGATTGGCCCAATGTAGGAAAGTAGGACAGGGATAACCCATTACCCTTATAGAATGAAATTGGATACCTGCCTGCAAAGCCAGGGGGAACGGAATAAAATTCCTGGACAGGGACCGGATAATAAGTTGGGGGTAAGCGATTGGCAGTGAAATTCAATTTTTTGCCAACTGTAAACTGCCACTGCCAACTGTGGATACCCAAATTTAGATAACAAAAGTCCGTGAAACGATAAGAAGCTGTAGTTTAAAATGAAAAGGACAAGCATTTTATTGGGAGCTATTTTAATTGGCCTGCTGATGTTGTCCGGGGGTAGGGCCACTATCACTTATCAAAAAGAAACCGTTCCGGAAAAGGTAGCGACATTATATGCGGCCAATTTTTTCAAATTTCAAAATGAGGTCGATGCTTTGGCGATCCTGACCAATAACACCATTTCTATAAAAGAATGGGAGGTACTGAAAAGACAGGTGGAAAAAACCAGGTTGGTCTATAAGAAGATCGAGTTTATTTTTGATTATTACCAAACCTCCTATAATGGCACTTATATCAATGGTGCACCTTTGCCCAAGGTAAGCGAGTATTTTGAAGCGGATAGTATTATTGCACCGGGGGGGTTACAGGCGCTGGATGAAGCTGTTTTTGAGCCTGCTTCCAAAGAAAATGTACAGCACGTTCAAGTATTGGCCAATGCGCTTAAAGAGCGGGTAGATTTTATCGCAAAGATACATTTGCCGGTGCATCTAAAGTCGAGCCAGATTATTGAGTGTATTCGGTCCGGCATCGTTAGGATCTTTACCTTGGGCCTAACGGGTTATGATACGCCTGGGTCCGCAAATGGTTTAAGGGAAAGTTATGTGGGTTGGGAAAGCCTGGAAACCACATTTTTATATTTTGAATCTGGGATTTCCTTGGAAGCCAAGGACAAACTGGAAGCGATTAAAAAGTATTTTGCCAAGGGCAGGAAGATGTTGGGTGCCAAGACCAATTTTAATGATTTTGACAGGTTGGGATTTTTAAAGGAGGTGGTCAACCCTTTATATGCGGCATTGTTGGAATTTCAAAATGCAAATAACATTACCTTGGAACCTTATAAAAAGCATGCCCAGAACTATTGGGCCAAAAATATATTCGATATCGGTTTTATCAATACGGATTTTTATTCCGAATTTGTTTATCTGCCTTTGGACAACCCCAAAACCATTGCCTTGGGCAAACAGTTGTTCCAAGATCCACAGCTTTCCAACGGTAATGTCATGTCCTGTGCCAGTTGCCATAACCCCGATAAAGGTTTTTCGGATGGCCTGCCCAAAAGTGTTTCCAATAGGGAAGGGGTTTTTACGGCAAGAAATGCCCCTACTTTGATAGCTGCGGGCTATTCCACCCGTTTTTTCTGGGACATGAGGGCCTTTGATCTTGAAAAGCAGGTGGTCCATGTAATTGACAACGATATGGAGTTCAATACCAATTTTGATGCTATCGTCAATAAGCTCAATAAAAATGACGAATACAATAAACTATTTAAAGAGGCATACGGAGGTATTGATAAGGGGAATATCAATGAGCGTTCCATAAGCAACGCCATTGCGGCTTATGTAAATTCCTTAAAATCGTTCAATAGTCCGTTCGATAAATACGTGAGGAACGAAACAAGGGATTACCCAGAGAATGCCAAAAGGGGGTTTAATTTGTTTATGGGGAAGGCGGCCTGTGGAAGTTGTCATTTTGCACCGGTGTTCAATGGTACCGTTCCCCCTTTTTATATGGAATCGGAATCGGAGGTGTTGGGCATTACCCAGGGTTTTGATTCCATTGCCCCAAAGTTGGATACGGATTTGGGACGTATGGGCAATGGTCAGAAAGTGGACAACCATCCTTTTTTTAAAAACTCCTTCAAAACGGTAACGGTTAGAAATGTGGCCTTGACGGCACCCTATATGCACAACGGATTATTTGCTGATTTGGAAGATGTTTTGGAGTTTTACAACTTGGGGGGAGGAGCAGGGATGGGCCTGGAGGTGGAAAACCAAACTTTGCCCGATGCACATTTGGATCTGTCCCGACAAGAAATAGGGGATATTATTGCTTTTATGGAAACACTTTCGGATCCACCTGTATATACGCTTAGTGGGGATTAATGGTTCATAGTCAAATTGTTGTGTTTCTGTCCCAAGGAAGTTGCCTTTGCCGTTCAGGAGCGTTTTAATAAATTTAATTTTAGTACGCGATAATAATCGTCTTAATAAACGTGAGTTCGATATATATTTTATTTAAAATCAGTTGTTTATATAACATCCGTCCGGTCGAGCGGATCC
>CBFGWQ010000012.1:0-39238 GCA_965652575.1 uncultured Arenibacter sp.
ATCTCAAAATTCCGCCCATTGTAAACCCGGCCCATATTTAAAATATTTACAATATACTTTTGTAGGCAATAGGCCCAAGAGATTTTTGCTTTAATAATCATGGATAAAGCCTATCTTTGCATTTGGTTTGATCGGCATTTGATTAAATAAAATGTCGATTTTGGGAAAAGGAATACTGTAATGCTCTTGGTGCCGCAAATACGCCAAGGGTAAATTTGGTACAAGTAAATCTAAAGTATAGATGAAACGAGCATTAATAAATTTTAAACATTACTCGACATTCCGATTGCTATCGGGAGGGCATGTTTAAAATTTTTAATGGGAGAGCGTAGCGGTTACATACGTCCTCAATTTTTTAATTAATTTATTATCAAATAATTACAAAAATTTAAACGTTTGAAAAACATAAGGAATTTCTGCATTATTGCACATATTGATCACGGCAAGAGTACTTTGGCCGATAGGTTGTTGGACTTTACCGGTTCGGTCACCGAACGGGAAAAGCAGGACCAGTTGTTGGATAGTATGGATCTTGAACGGGAGCGTGGCATTACCATTAAAAGCCATGCCATTCAAATGGATTATGAGCATGAGGGCGAGAAATATGTGCTCAATCTTATAGATACCCCGGGACACGTGGATTTTTCCTATGAGGTTTCTCGTTCCATAGCGGCCTGTGAAGGTGCCTTATTAGTAGTGGACGCGGCACAGAGTATCCAGGCCCAGACCATTTCAAACCTTTATTTGGCCCTGGAAAACGACCTGGAAATTATTCCTGTGTTGAATAAAGTAGACCTGCCCAGTGCCAACCCCGAAGAAGTTACCGATGATATTGTAGATTTATTGGGCTGCAAACCAGAGGACGTAATACCGGCAAGTGCCAAAACGGGCCTGGGGATCCAGGAAATATTGACCGCCATTATAGAACGCATCCCCGCTCCAAAGGGCAATCCGGATGAATCCCTACAGGCGTTGGTATTCGATTCCGTATACAATCCGTTCAGGGGGGTGGAAACCTATTTCAGGGTTATTAACGGGGAAATCAAAAAAGGTCAGAAAATAAAATTTGTAGCTACCGACAAAAACTATTTCGCAGATGAGGTAGGTACCCTAAAACTGGTACAGCACCCCAAACAAAGTATAAAGGCCGGGGACGTTGGCTATCTCATTACCGGAATAAAGGATGCCAGGGAAGTAAAGGTAGGGGACACTATAACCGATGCTATAAACCCTACCAAAAACCCTATTGGAGGTTTTGAAGATGTAAAGCCGATGGTGTTTGCCGGCATTTATCCGGTAGATACGGAAGACTATGAGGAACTGCGTTCCTCCATGGAAAAATTGCAGCTAAATGATGCTTCCTTGGTATTTACACCGGAAAGCAGTGCAGCCCTAGGATTTGGTTTTCGTTGTGGCTTTTTGGGAATGTTGCATATGGAGATTATCCAGGAACGTCTGGAACGCGAGTTCGATATGACGGTGATCACCACCGTACCCAACGTTAGCTACCATGCCTTTACCAGAAAAAACCCTGAAGTGCCGATTACAGTAAATAATCCATCCGATCTACCGGATCCATCGACTTTAGATCACGTAGAGGAACCCTACATTAAGGCAACGATCATCACCAAGGCCGATTTTGTTGGCAATATTATGTCCTTATGTATAGACAAAAGGGGCCAGATTACCAACCAAACCTATCTGACCACGGAAAGGGTAGAATTGAATTTTGATATGCCCTTGGCAGAAATTGTATTCGATTTTTACGATAGGTTAAAAACGGTTTCCAAAGGATATGCTTCCTTTGATTATACCCCCATTGGGATGCGCACTTCCAAATTGGTAAGGGTAGACATACTGCTCAATGCACAGCCTGTAGATGCCCTGTCCGCCCTAATACATGCGGACAACGCGGCCAATATTGGTAAAAAAATGTGCGAGAAGCTCCGCGAACTGATTCCAAGGCAACAATTTGATATTCCCATCCAGGCCGCGATCGGTGCCAAGATAATTTCCCGCGAAACCATAAAGGCCTTACGAAAGGATGTAACCGCCAAGTGTTATGGGGGCGATATTTCACGAAAGAGAAAGTTGTTGGAAAAACAAAAGAAGGGCAAAAAACGTATGCGCCAGGTCGGGAACGTAGAAATACCCCAGCAAGCATTTATGGCGGTACTTAAACTGAACGATTAAACAGTTTCGCGCCTTCGTCTTACCAATAGCAATCCTAAAATGGTAAGTCCGGCATTAACGGCTATATTGATAAACCCAAAATCGAAATTAAAGGCTTGGGCAAAATAAATGCTCAATAAATAAGTAAGTACAGGGGCCAACACACAAATAAGGGGTACCCATTTATCCTTTACCGCAACCTTGGTAAACATTCCCAACATATACAGGCCCAATAAAGGACCATAGGTATACCCGGCTACCTTAAAAATAAGTGAGACCACATCTCCCCTACTGTTGGAAAATAATATAATAATTAGGAAGAGCACTATCGAAAAACCGAGTAGGACCCAGTTTTTCAATCTTTTTTTGTCGGCACTGGATTTATGGGAAATGTCCATAAAATCATAGGTAAAGGAAGTGGTAAGCGCGGTCAGGGAAGAATCTACGCTGGAAAATGATGCCGCAATGATCCCCAATAAAAAACTGATTCCGGCAAAAACGCCAAGATGGTTCAGTGCCAGATCGGGAAACAGGCTATCGGTATCCAAAAGTGCCCCGTTCCCACCTATGGCCAAAGTAATTCCTTTGTTCTCCGCATAAATATATAATAGGACGCCAAGTCCTAAAAACAAGAATTGGGTTATGGCCAAAATTAAGCTGTAGGTCAAAGTGTTCTTTTGTGCATCCCATTGATTTTTACAGGTCAAGGTTTTTTGCATCATATTCTGATCCAATCCTATCATGGCAATGGCCACAAGAATCCCGGCAATAAACTGTTTAAAAAAATTATTGCTCGATTTGTTTTCCCAATTAAATATTTCAAAATACTTATGCTCCGTAATCTGTTGAACGGCTCCTGAAAAAGATAGGTCCAAGGAGGAGGTAATGGTATAGATCGTAATTATGGCACCCAGGACCAAAAAGGTCGTCTGCAGGGTATCTGTCCAGACTATGGTCTTTATCCCCGACTTGTTGGTATACAGCCACACTAAAAGCAAGATGATGATAACCGTTATGGGAAACGGAATATTCAGCTTATCAAATAAAGCAAATTGAAGAATCTTGGATGCCAACAATAATCGCAGTGCGGCCCCAAAGGATTGCGAGACCAAAAAGAACAACGACCCGGTCTTATACGTCCTTGCACCATATCGCTGATCCAAATAGCCATAAATGGATACCAGCCTTAATCTATAGTACAAGGGAATAAGGACAAAGGTAATGAAGAGATAGCCCACCACATTCCCTAGAATAAATTGGTAGAAATAGAAATGGTTATTGCCCACCATTCCAGGAAGGGATACAAAGGTTACCCCCGAAAGTCCGGCACCCACCATTCCAAAGGCCACCAAAAACCAAGGCGATTGCCGGTCCCCTGTAAAATAGGATTCGTCACTTCTATTTCTTGAGGTGAAATAGGAAATGGTCATCAACAAAATAAAATAAACGGAAATAATCGCTAAAACTAGAAGTGGATTCAATGCAGATCGATTTTATTTTGTCTTCACAGGTTAAAAAGGCCCATTCCATATCTTGTAAAAAGGTCAAAGACCCCCAATGGGTATGGACAAATATATAATAGAATTCCGGACCATCACAACATCAGGGCACAAATTGCGGAACGGAAGTATGGGCCGCTACACTACCTAAAAGGGAAAAAATAGGGGATAATAAAGATGGCCGCAATCCATATTATAATGTTCAGGGGTGTCCCGACCCTTAAAAAGTCATTGAATTTATAATTCCCAGGGGCATAGACCATGGTGTTGGTAGGATAACTTACCGGAGTCATAAAAGTAAGGGAACAGGCAAACATCACCGCCACCAAAAAAGGTCTTTCACTAACTTCCATGGCCGCAGCAAGACTGATCACTATTGGTGTCATCAATGCAGCGGTGGCCTTACTGGAGAGTACGTTGGTAGACAAAAAGGTAACCAGGTACAAAATGGCCAAGGTAACCTGGGCATCGTAATTTCCTAAAGTCCGTTCAATAAAAAGGGCAATTTTTTCCGCTCCGCCCGTTTTTTCCAAAGCGGTTCCCATAGATAGGACGCCCGCCATCATAAAAATTACCTTCCATTCCACCGCTTCATATGCCTCCTTAGGCTTTAAAGTGGAGGTCACCACCAGTAAAAGCGCCCCAACCATACTGCTGATCAAAATGGATGTAAGGTTAAGGGAGGCGGCCAATACCACCCCAATGGCTATAAGAATAGCAGGAATGGCCTTTTTGTAATCGGTTTTTCCCTGTTTATGCTCCGAAAGTGGTACCACCAGGTTTTGGGACACCAGTACATCAACCTCCTCCGCTGTTCCCAAGATCAGTAACATATCCCCTTCCATCAATTTCAGGTCGGACAATTTTTCGTACAGGATTTCTCCCCGTTGCCTAATGGCCAAAACGGAACTGTTGTACTGTCTTCTAAAATTTAGGGAACGAAGCGATCCTTCCGTTAACCTGGAACCAAAGGGAACGATCACTTCGTAAATATGTTTTTCGGATTCGGCCCGGTCCACCTTTTTATCGCCCTTGATATGATATCCTTTTAGGTCCCTAATACTATTTAGGGTCTTGGGGGGAATGAGCACCTTTATAATGTCCCCTTCCAAAATAAAGGTTTCCGGACCAATACTGTATTTTAGGGACCCAGCCCTCAATATGGTCATGATCTGTACATTGTAATCGTTCACGAGTTTGGACTTGTACAAGGGTTTTTTTATATCGGGACATCCTTCAACAACCAATAGTTCCGTAATATATTTTTCTGCATCCCTGGTAAGCACATTGCCCCCTTTCCGGTCTTTGGGCAATACAAGTGGGGCCAAAAAAAAGATATAGGCAAATCCAATAGAGGCCAAACAAAGGGCCGCTAAACTGAATTCGAACATCCCAAAGCCGGCCAGACCGTATTTTTCGGCATAACTGCTCACCAAAATATTGGTGGAAGTACCTATAAGGGTACAGGTACCCCCAAAAAGGGCGGAAAAGGAAATGGGCATTAACAGCATTCCCGGTGTAATCTTGGTCTCCCTGCACACGGTAAGCGCAATGGGCAATAACAGTGCCACCACGGCAGAATCGTTCACAAAGGCAGAGAAAAGGCCCGCAATCAAACAAAAGGTGACCAGGGCTATACTATAATGTATTTTGGCCAATTTAATAATCTGATGGCTAATGCCATTAAGGATTCCGGAGTTAAAGACCCCGGCACTGACCACGAACATACATCCCAGTGTTAAGGTAGCGGGATGGTTAAATCCGGAGAACCCTTCTTCCGGACTAAGTACCCCTGCTACTATAAAAAGGGACATAATAAGAATGGAAGTGGTGTCTATGGAAAAGTAATCCTTTACAAAAAGTATGATCCCAATTCCTATAATAACAATAGTAACAATCAAATCGGTGCCCATAGTTTCCATAGCTTAAAATTCCATCATATTTTGATTGTTTGGAAACATCCTATTTTTTCCTGAATATTCCCGCCATTGTTTTTCCGATGACATCCAATTTTTCAATTGCCTTTAACAGGGAAGGGTTGGTAAGGTCTACCTTTCCATCGGTCATAAATGTAGATTGGGAAGGGTATACCAAGAGAAAGTTCCGTCCTTGGTAGTGCCGGTTGAGATAAGACGGAATATCTGCCATTCCGGCCTGATAGGATAGTAGGTTTTTACGGCTCAGCACTATTACCAGATTATCATCCTGCCTTACCTCATCGGAGAGGGCCGGTAACTCTTCCCAATTCTCAAATACCCTAAATTCCAGTTCTATGGGATGCTTTAAATGGATATCCCCGATCAATTTTATGGTTTGCTTGCCAGCATAAAAAATAAGCTTGGCCCCGGTATTGAGGGCTATGTTCCAAATTTTGGACAACCAAAAGGAAAAACCGCTTTCATACTCGGCATTTTCCGGTACAATTACAAAATGGCGCCTAATGGTGGAAATGGGCTGCTGTGGATTGTAGATAAAGGTTGTAATATTGCTCTTTTCCAAAATACCGTTGGTAAGATTGCCCAAAAAGCTATCGGCCACGCCCCGTTTTAAATGGAGCCCCAAAACCAGGTCCGTACTATTTTCTTCCTTGATAACATTGGTGACCCCATGGACCAGATCCAGATCATATCGAAGGGTGGTCTTCATCTGCAAATCAACGGCCGCCGCAAGAACTTTGGCCTTTTCGAGCAATTTCCTTGCCTTTTTTTCGGCATCTACCGGTGAATTGTCATTATTGATGATGTTCAGGGCCTGCAGACCATCCACATTTTGCTTGGACTTAATAATGATACTAAGGTTCACCAGCTCATCAATGGTATCGGGATTGCTTAGGGGGATCAATATCTTTTCCCCACTAATCCCCGTATCGCTCTCGGACTGTCCCGATAATGCAATTTTCTTGGCACCCTTTTGGGTGGCAAAGGAAGCAATGGTACAGGTGACCAAAATCATAATAATGGTACCGTTCAGGATGCTATCGTTCAACAACCGGATGGGTTCCCCATTGGCCGTCTCCCCAAGAACTATGTTGTAACCTACCAATACTGCGGCCAATGTAGCTGCCGCCTGTGCATTGGTAAGTCCAAATATTAAAAGGCGCTCTTGGGCCGTAAACCTAAAATTTTTCTGGCTTATCCATGCCGCAATAAATTTGGATACGGTAGCAACTACCGACATGGTAACCGCCACAAAAACAGTTTCGAGGTTACTAAAGGCCCTATAATCTATGAGCATACCCACCCCGATCAAAAAGAAGGGAATAAAGATGGCATTCCCCACAAAATCTATCCTGTTCATTAGGGGAGAGGTAAGCGGAATAAGTCTGTTCAGCGCCAATCCGGCCATAAACGCTCCAATAATGGCCTCAATTCCCGCCAATTGGGAAAGTACCGCCCCTAAAAATACCATTACCAGCACAAAAATGTATTGGGAGACATTATCGCTATACCTTTTAAAAAACCATCGCCCTATAAGAGGGAACAGGTAAGTGATGACCAAGGTAAAGGCTACAAAGGAAGCTGCCATGATAATCCAAAAATATTGGTTAAGCTCCCCTGTGTTCATTCCTACCACCACCGCAAGTACCAATAGGGACAGTACATTGGTGATCAGGGTACTCCCCACGGAAATGTTTACCGCCAAATTCTTGGCGATTCCCAACTTACTTACTATGGGATAGGTAATCAGTGTATGCGAAGCGAACATACTGGCCAACAGCACAGAGGTCATGGGAGAAAATCCCAAAATGTAAATCCCCGTTAAGGTACCGAACAGCATAGGGATCAGAAATCCGTACAGTCCCAACAAAGTGCTTTTAAGGGCATTGGTCTTAAAATCGTTCATATCTATTTCAAGGCCGGCCAAAAACATAATGTACAGGAGACCTGCCGTACCCGAAAGAATGATGCTACTGTCCCTGGCCAATAGGTTCAGGCCATGGGGACCTATGACTATTCCTGCCAAGATCATTCCCAAAAGATGTGGCAATTTTAATTTGTCGGAAATAATGGGAATCCCCAAAATGACTAAAAGAATGATCAAAAACTTCAGGACGGGATCCTCCAAAGGCAATAGGATGTTAATTATTAAGCTCATTCCATAAGTATTTTGGAGCATATAAGATAGACAAAAATCACTGATAAGTTAACTTATTTATCGGCATCCCTGATTAAAAAAAGATATGTTTACCAAAAATAAGCCCCAACCTGGTTAGTGTCAACGGCCCTGCCCACAATGACAGATTGCCTTTTTTTAAGTGGATTCGGTGGATTCCATTTCCTTCGATACCCTCAACTGTTTTCCCAAATAAACCAACTTACATCCTTCTTCTATATCTTCAAAATTTTTGCTAAAAGAAGTAATGATCTTTAAGTCTCCATCCAGGGTCTTAATAAAAATGGGAACAATATCCTTATCTGCCTTGGTAATTTCTATAAGGCCCTCATAATGCTCCCTGTCCTTTAATTCTATTTCATGGATTACCGGATTGTTTCGGGCGGCTTCCGTCAAGGTGATAAAATCATCGGTATGCGAAAACAGCCCCTCCATAGGGTTATTTTCAGGATCGTTCATTTCATCCGAATTCACCAGCCTAAATGAACCCTGTTCCCCGAATTCCTTCTTAAACGTTTCTATGGCGTATTCATTGATATCCGAGTTGCCCGTCAATGCCATTAAATATCCTACATCGTTCAACTCTATATTATCCGTCAGGGCATCGGAATAGATATTGGCAACAAAGGCCTCCAGACCTAGGTTCTTGGCCTTTTCTATATTGTTCTGGTTATTGTCTATCAATACCACATGCCTATTGTTCTTTTTAAGATAGCTGGCTATTAATCTGGGTACCTTGGAGGCACCTACAATAAGAATACCTTCGGACTTCTCCAAAAATACCCCGAGTAATTTGGCCATGAACCTTGCGGTGGATGCATTGAGAAGTACGGTTCCCAAAACGATCATAAAGACCAATGGTGTAATGTACTCCGCACCCGGTTCTTCGCGCAAGATCAATTTGGAACCAAAGAGTGAGGCAATCCCTGCAGCAACAATCCCTCTGGGACCCACCCAGCTTATAAACAATTTTTCCCTAAAATTAAGGTTGGAACCCATAGTACTCAAAAATACCCCCATAGGTCTTACCACAAAAACTACAATGGCAAAAAGTATCAGTGTCTTTGGACTGTACAACAATTCCAGCTCAGGTAAGTTCATACTTGCCGAAAGCAAAATGAAAAGCATGGAAATCAAAAGTATGCTTAACGACTCCTTAAAATAGAGCAGCTCCTTAATATTGGGCAGCTGGGTATTTCCCATGACCATGCCCATAACCACCACCGCAAGTAATCCGGATTCATGTGCAAAAAGTTCGGAAATAACAAAAACGGAAAGTACTACGGATAAGGAAACCACATTTAACAAATAATGGGGTACGTAATTCTTTTTTATGGCCAAGGTCAGGGCATGTGCAAATGAGAAACCAAAGGTAAATCCCAATAACAGCACCTTTACAAACTCTAAAAGACCGGTCTGCGTGTACCCTTGGCCTTCACCGATACTAATAAACTCAAAAACCAATACCGCAACAAGGGCACCGATGGGATCTATTAAAATACCTTCCCATTTCAGTACGGCCGATAGATCTTTTTTTAAAGGAATATTTCTAAGGATCGGGGTAATTACAGTTGGTCCCGTAACAATAATGAGTGCAGAAAATAAAAAAGAGATTTGCCAAGACAGATCAAAAATAAAATGTGCCGCCGTCCCCGCCAAAAAAAAGGTAACTGCACTGCCCAGGGTGATCAACTTGGTAATAACCGGGCCCACTCTGGTTACTTCGGAACGTTTCAGGGTAAGTCCGCCCTCAAAGAGTATAACCCCTATGGCCAATGATACAAAATGATAAAGGCTTTCCCCCAGAAACAATCCTTCCGACTTATTCCAAATAGGTCTTATTAATTTAGTGCTATCCTCTGTAAACAAAGTAGATATGGGTCCTACCAATAAACCTATAAGAATAAGGGGCAAAATGGCAGGCAGTTTAAAACGCCATGCCACCCACTGCGCAATAATACCAAGAACAATTATTCCCGCTAGTTCTACCATAGATAAAATTTGAAGCAAGATAAGTTTTAATATAGAAAAAATCCATCTAAGCAAAAAAAACCTTGGCTCCCCATTTTAATTCTCAATGAAAATGGCCAAAAGCAGTCCATTCACTACAGGGCCATTATAAAATTTAAGGAAATTTTTGTGTGCCTATAATAGCTGATCCCCAAAGATAAATTACCGATAAAGTGTTAAAAAACCTCTAATAAAACCAGGTTTCAGAAAATATCCCTAGCGCTTTTGTTAATTTGCACGGACTTTACACTAGGTTATCTATGACATTATATCCTATTGAATCCGGAAATTTTAAATTGGATGGAGGGGCCATGTTCGGTGTGGTACCAAAATCGATATGGAACAGGACCAATCCGGCAGATTCAAATAATATGATAGATATGGCCGCCAGATGTCTATTGATCGAGAATGGCGATCGACTTACCCTGATAGATACGGGGATGGGCAACAAACAATCCGATAAATTCTTCGGTTACTATTATAGGTGGGGAGACCATTCTTTGGACAGATCCCTAAAAAAATACGGTTTTCACAGGGATGATATTACAGATGTTTTCCTCACCCATTTACATTTTGACCATTGTGGCGGAAGCATACAATGGAACAAGGATGGAACCGGTTATGAGCCCGCATTTAAAAATGCCGTATATTGGACCAATAAGGCCCATTGGAAATGGGCCACCGAACCCAATGCCCGGGAAAAGGCTTCCTTTCTAACGGAAAATTTATTGCCCATGCAGGAAAGTGGCCAATTGCGATTTGTTGAAAGAACGGAAAAACCCTTCATGGAACGATCGGAATTGGATTTTGGAATTTTATTTGTGGACGGACATACGGAAAAACAAATGATACCCCATATTCAATATAAGGACAGGACTTTGGTCTTTGCAGCAGATCTACTGCCCACCGCAGGCCATATTCCACTACCATATATTATGGGCTATGATACGAGACCGCTTTTAACACTTTCGGAAAAGGCACTGTTTTTGGAAGCTGCCGTAAAAGACAATTACTATCTGTTTTTGGAACACGATGCCCACAACCAGATCTGTACCCTACAAACAACGGAAAAAGGAATACGTTTAAAAGAAATACATACCTTTGCCCAGCTTTTTGAATAATTATGATGAACAGTAGCTCCTATTCAAGGCAGATCTTGTCTGCAAAACAGGCTTTCGAGCAAAATTTACTGGAAATCCAATTAATAAATCTAACACTATAAATAAATGACACTAACATTCAACAGGACCCTTTTGGCCGTGTCGGCCTCTATTTTACTCTATGGCTGTGGTAGTACTGCACTAGTTTCCACCCCAATTGAAAATATTGATACCCTACCCCTAAAAATATCGGAACTGACCGAGGCGGAAAAAAAGAATTGGGGACATGCCGATTTAATTACCGATACCATTCCGGGAATGAGCGTGGACAAGGCCTACACGGAAATAATCGGAAATAAAAAAGGGGAAAAGGTAATAGTGGCCGTGTTGGATTCCGGAATGGACCTTGCCCATGAGGATCTCGTAGACGTCCTATGGGTAAATAAGGGAGAAATTCCAGGAAACAACAAGGATGATGACAACAATGGTTATATAGATGACATACACGGTTACAACTTTTTAGGGGAGTCCTACAACGAGCAATTGGAAATGGCAAGAATTGTAGGTAAAAAATTAGGGGATGCCTCCCTTCAGGCCAGGGCCAAAAACGATCTGGACAAGGATTATCAAAAAGCCCTCCAAAATAAGGGACAGTACGAACAGATACTTCAAGCGGTACAGCAGGCGGATAAAGAAGTAAAAGAACACTTGGGCAAGGACACCTATACCCAAAAAGAACTGACCGAAATTAAAACGGAAGACGAGGCCATGCAGAGAAATATTGGCATTTTAATGCAAATGTTGAGCATTAAGGATACTATACCGGAAGTTATTTCAGAACTTAAGAATGGTATTAAGCATTTTACCGATCAACTTAACTATAATCTCAATGTAGATTTTGATGGCAGAAAAGTGGTAGGGGACGATCCCTATAACTTTAATGATAGGGGCTATGGTAACGGAAATCCTAAAAACAGGGTTGAAGATGAAAGTCACGGGACCCATGTTGCCGGTATTATTGCAGCAAAAAGAAATAACGGTCTTGGGGCCAACGGCGTTGCGGACAACGTAGCCATTATGAGTATTAGGGCAGTTCCCAACGGAGATGAATACGATAAGGATATTGCTTTGGGAATACGTTATGCAGTGGACAATGGGGCCAAAATTATTAACGGAAGTTTTGGAAAAGCCTTTTCCCCTAATGCCCAATGGGTATATGACGCCATTAAATATGCGGCGGACCACGATGTTCTTTTTGTACATGCAGCCGGAAACTCGGGAGAGGATCTGGATGACCCCAACAACCCGAATTTCCCCAACGACCAAATCAACAATGGGCCTGAAATGGCAGACAATGTAATTACCGTGGGTGCCCTAACAAGTAAATATGGCTCCGAAATGGTGGCCTCATTTTCCAATTATGGCCTCATAAACGTAGATATTTTTGCCCCTGGTGATGATATCTATTCCACCATGCCCAACAATGAATACGACTTTCAGGGAGGTACTTCCATGGCAGCACCTGCTGTAGCCGGAGTTGCTGCCCTGGTTAGATCCTTTTATCCAAAATTATCGGCTTCCCAGGTAAAGGCCATACTATTGAATTCCGGACTTACCACCAAATCCAAGGTAGTGGTCTCCGGGGACTCCTCCAAGGCAATGGATTTTCAAAAAATATCCAAATCCGGTAAGATGGTCAACGCATACAATGCCCTGATTATGGCCGATGCCGTGTCCAGGGGGAAAATAAAACTATAATGGATAAATATAACCCAAAGGGAAACTTAAAGGCATGGGCTCCCCTTTGATCTTTAAAAAATAGACTAAACAAATTGAGGCATGGGATATAGCAAAGGACTTTTTTTTGGATTAATGGTTGCCATTCAGAGCGTATCGGCACCATTGGAAGCACAAAACAATACTTCCTATTGGCAACAAAATGTGGATTATTCCATGGAGGTAAATGTGGACGTTGAAAAATATCAATACAGCGGAACCCAAAAATTGGTCTATACAAATAACTCCCCCGATGAACTTAACAGAGTATTCTATCATCTTTATTTCAATGCCTTTCAACCTGGCAGTGAAATGGATATGCGTTTACAAAGTATTGCCGATCCGGATGGTAGAATGATGACCGATGGGAAAAGTAGGATTGCAAGCCTTGGCCCAGAAGAAATAGGATATCTACGGGTTACTTCCCTTACACAGGACAACCAGGCGGTTTCTTATATAGAGGAAGGAACAATTTTAATAGTCGAGTTAAATAAACCTATTCCTGCAGGTGGGAAAACTACTTTTGATATGGCCTTCAACGGGCAGATACCTTTACAAATAAGGCGAAGTGGTAGAAACAGCAGTGAAGGGGTAGCACTGTCCATGAGCCAGTGGTATCCAAAACTAGCGGAATACGATTTTGAAGGCTGGCATGCCGATCCCTATATTGCCCGCGAATTTCATGGGGTATGGGGCAATTTTGATGTGAAACTGACCCTGGACAAGAAATATGTGGTTGGAGGTACCGGATATTTACAAAATCCGGAAGAAATAGGCCATGGTTATGAAACACCGGGATCAAAAATAAAAAAGACCAGGGACAAAACCCTTACTTGGCATTTCAAGGCCCCTATGGTCCACGATTTTATGTGGGCCGCCGATCCGGACTACATACACGATACCCTAAAGGTAGAAAATGGGCCAATGCTCCATTTCTTATACAAAAACGACAAGGAAATTGTTGAAAATTGGAAAAAGCTTCAGCCTAAAACGGCCGAGGCCATGCAGTTTTTTAATAAAAATATCGGCGACTACCCCTATGAACAATACTCCGTAATACAAGGGGGCGATGGCGGTATGGAATACGCCATGGGTACCCTTATCACCGGCGGTAGAAACTTTGGAAGCCTGGTAGGGGTTATGGTCCATGAAATGGCACATTCCTGGTTTCAACATGTATTGGCAAGCAACGAATCCAAACACGAATGGATGGACGAAGGCTTTACCACCTTTATTTCCAGTTTATGTATGGACCGGATCATGGACCAAAAAAAGGAAAATCCCTTCGCCAGTTCCTATCAGGGATATTATAATTTGGTAGCTTCGGGAAAAGAACAGCCACAAACCACCCATGCCGATAGATATGCGTTAAATTTTGCCTATGGGGTTGCCGCTTACAGTAAAGGAGCTATCTTCCTTTCCCAGTTGGGTTATATTATAGGCCAGGATAAGCTTATGGAAACTCTGAGGAAATATTATCAGGACTTTAAATTTAAGCACCCTACCCCAAACGATATAAAAAGAACGGCAGAAAAGGTTTCCGGCATGGAGTTGGATTGGTACCTTACCGATTGGACGCAGACTACAAACACCATAGACTATGGTATAAAGACGGTAGAAGCAGATGGACAAAAAACCAAGGTAAGTTTGGAGCGAATTGGTCTTATGCCCATGCCCATAGATATATTGGTACTTTACCATGACGGTACCCAAGAAACATTTTACGCTCCCTTGCGTATGATGCGTGGAGAAAAAGAAAATCCTTATCCCAATTTTAAAAGAACCGTGTTAGAAGATTGGCCCTGGGCATATTCCAACTACGACTTTAGCCTGGATAAGCCACTCAATGAGGTTAAGGCCGTTGTTTTGGACCCCTCCCAACTAATGGCAGATATAAATGAGGAAAACAATGTATGGCAGGGGACTCCTTAATTTTTAAATATATTGTCTACAACAAATGAATTACCTCGACGCAGAGCGTACGAGGTATCAGAATCAAGACCGCTACGCTACAAGAACCAAGATACAAGACAAAATAATCCAATGTTGTGCATCGTGTACTACACCCGAGGCTCTGCCTCGGGGAATTCTATTGATTAAATAACATCACTAACCTTGGTATACCGGCCATAAATTGTCCCCTTGAGGTCCCGATAGCTATCGGGATTAGGGGTGTAAAACGTATGTCTATCATTTGATTTTCCATTCTTTGAAAAAACAATAGTATCTTTATGGAATGTCCCCTTGAGGTCCCGATAACTATCGGGATTAGGGGTGTAAAAACAATATCGACAAATAGATTGCTTAATTTTTGAAAAACAAAATTATCCCATATAACCCCCTTTTAAAGGAATATGCCCGGCAACTCCGAAAAAACAGTACTCTAGCCGAAGTCTTACTCTGGCAAAAAATCAAACAAAGAGGATTGGGAGTACAGTTTCATAGGCAAGTTCCATTACTGGATTTTATTGTGGATTTTTATTGTCACGAAATTGGCCTAATTATTGAAATCGATGGTTCCCCGCACGACTACAAATATGATCAAGATGCAAAAAGGCAAGGTCAGTTGGAGAAGCATGGTGTTGAGTTTATTCGCTTTACGGATAACGAAATAAAACAAAACATCTTCAGTGTTGTATTGGCCCTCGAAGAAAAAGTTAAGGAATGCACAAAAGCTAAAAATCTTACCTCTACCGATAAAATTAAACTAAATGCTGTAATACTCCAAGAAGGGCAATCCAAAAAACCAAAAACAACACCCTTAATCCCGATAGCTATCGGGACCTCTGGGGACAATTCAATTAACTCCAATAACGACTTTAGCTTCCCAAAAAAAGAAAAACTAAAGAGCAAAAAAGGTATTGAACAGTTATTTGCGGAAGGGATCGCCGTTACCAATTATCCTATAAAACTGGTTTATCTTAAAACCAGCTTTGACGATGGTTCCAAATGCAAGGTCGGGGTAACCGCATCCAAAAGAAATTTTAAAAGTGCCGTAAAAAGAAATCGAATCAAGAGATTGATGCGCGAAAGCTATAGGTTGAACAAACACCTAATTTTTAACAACATAGAGGGGAACTATGCGTTTATGTTTTTATACCTTGGTAAGGAGATGCCCTCGCAATCCAAAATAACGGATACCATGATTCCCTTAATGCGGAAATTTATCGATAAAATTGGAAAGGGCAGCAAATAATTTATGAACAGATGAAAGAAATTTTAAAAAAGCGGATACTTATTCCGATTATCGCCATCACTTTATTAATTGCAGCTAGTAGTTTTAAGGGCGATTTTTTTGAGATTGCCAAACAGATCGAAATTTTTACCACCCTGTTCAAGGAATTGAACATGAATTATGTGGATGAAACCAATCCTGCGGAATTAATGGATACGGCCATTAAGAATATGCTGCAAGATCTGGATCCCTATACCAAATTCCTTAACGAACAAGATGTTGAATCCTTTAAAATAAACAATGCAGGCGAATATTCAGGTATTGGGGCAGTGGTCCGGAGTTACAAGGATAAAGTAGTTATCGTTGAACCATACAAAGGTTATCCGGCAGATAAGGCCGGACTTAAGGCGGGGGATGAGATTATTATGATCGGTGATATTGCCATAACGGACGTTAAGGGTGAGGCCGACGAACTTCTAAAGGGAGCTAATAACACCAGTGTAAACATTACCTATATTAGGCAGGGAGAAACCAGGACTACAACAGTGAACAGGGAATCCATAGAAGTTGATGCCGTTCCCTATTATAAGATGATCAATGGGAATACCGGTTATATTGTTTTGGCCAAATTCAATAAAAAAGCTTCTGAACAGACCAAGAAAGCATTGCTTGACCTAAAAAATAATGGAGCCAAAAAAATAATTTTAGACCTAAGGGACAATCCAGGTGGGCTATTGACAGAAGCCATCAATGTAACCAATCTGTTCATCCCAAAAGGTGAGCTTGTGGTTACCACCAAGTCCAAGGTAAAGAAATTCAACAGGGAATATAAAACTACCGACCACCCCGTAGATACGGAAATACCCTTGGTGGTATTGGTCAATGGTAGAAGTGCCTCCGCCAGTGAAATTGTCTCGGGGAGTCTTCAGGATCTGGACCGTGCCGTTATAGTAGGTGCAAGGAGTTTTGGCAAGGGATTGGTACAACGCCCTTTAAAACTTACCTATGGCACCCAATTAAAGGTCACCATCTCCAGATATTATACTGCTTCGGGCAGGTGTATACAATCCTTGGATTATTGGAATAGGGATGAGAATGGTAATGCCGTTAAAAACACTCAATTTAGGGATTTTAAAACCAAAAATGGGCGAAAAGTCCAAGATGGTGGCGGTGTTCTGCCCGATATAGAAATTATTGAGGCCAAAACAAATCCCCTTACCCAGGCCCTATTGTCAGGCAATGTTATTTTCGACTACGCCACCGATTTCTATTATAACAACAAGATAGAAAATGTATTGGACTTCCATTATAAGGATAGCGATTTTGCCTCTTTCAAAAATTATGTCGCCAAAAGCAATTTCAATTTTGAGACCAAGGCCGAAAAAGCCTTAAAAGAGGCCATGTCAGGAGAGGAAAGCAGCATTTATGGCAATGAGGTCAAGGAACAGTATAAAGCGCTGTTGTTGGAGATGGATAAAAACAAACAGATTGCATTGGATAAATACCAAGCTGAAATCCAAAAGAATTTGGAGGATGAGATCCTTAAACGCTATTTCTACAGGGAAGGTCTTTATGATTACCATTTACAAAACGACGAGGCCATTATGACCGCTACCGTACTGTTGAATGACAATAACAAATATACCAATATTCTAAAATAATGTTTTGTTAAGCGTGAATGACTGCTTAATTAATAGATTATAGATGCTGAATGTTAGATACTAGATGTTAGAATTGAGATAAACCGAAACTTTGAACCTTGAACCTGAAACCTTGAATTTTAAAGCTGCCAACTGCTACTCCCCACTGAAGACCAATTTATCTCCCTGTTCTCAATACTATGTACTCAATACAAGATTGGTATTACACTTCTATATCTTAAAATAAATCTTTTTCTGATCCAAAAAATAGGTAATATACCAAAACATAAAGAGTACAACCAAAGAATTTATGACCAATATTAATCCTTCCTGTACCCCCAAGGGAGCCAATATCCCCTTGGTAAAAATAAGGCCAAAACCCCTAAACCATTGTGCTCCCACGGTTTCTGCAAACAGATAAATAAATATGGAATTGGTTCCTACTACGGCAAAAATATTCAACCATTTATTTTTATGCCCTTTGATATCTATCCACCAATAGAACAAAGCCAGGGCCAGCAGGGCCCACCCCCCTGATGCCAATGTAAACGAGGTAGTCGCTATTCGTTTAATAATGGGCGTTATTCCCAAAAGATCCATCCCATAACCCAATAGAAGCAAAGCAGCTCCCCACATTAATAGGGAATTCAATTTCTTTTTTGCAGTATTATCGGTAAGCAATAATTGCCCACAAATTACACCCATTACCGTGTGTACCGCGGTAGGTAAAAAGTTGATGAACACCCATCCCCCACCGTTAATTTTACCCATTACCAACATATCTACCCAAGACCCAAAACTCTGCCCCTTGTTATATGGATCCTGTGGGTTGTAAACCCTATAAAGAATCTCGGTGAGTATCAAAATTCCCAGGCAAATTAAAATCTGTGTACGGTGTGGTAGATTCATTATGACATAGGCAATCAGAATAGTAAAGGCCAATTGAACCAAAACGTTCCAGAGTTCCCAAACCAATGCCTTGCTGTATACGCAGTGTAGCAATACTCCGAAACTAAAAAGCAAAAAGCATCTTCTAAGGATATGCTTGGTTACCGACTCTCTTGTTCCGGTAGCTAAGCGTTTTCTTAACGAAAATGGCATGGCCACCCCCACGATGAACATAAAAAAGGGTTGTATTAGGTCCCAAAACCGCAAGCCGTTCCATGAATGATGGTGCAACTGTTCCGCCAACGGATGTAAAACACTGTTGTTTTCTGCATAATCCCCGAAACTACCATGAAATCCGGCCGCCTCGGCAATTAGTAAAAACATGGTCAATCCGCGAAAAACATCCAGGGAAAATAGCCTTTTGGAAAGGTTGGTCGATTCATTTGTCATTTTTATTGGTGGTTGATTATTTGGTAAGAACAATGTAGTGATTTTCTTTAGACATTCATAAAATATTATAGATGATGGCAAATTTTCAACCCCCTTATAATGGACAACTACATTTTCATTAAGCTATAAGTTTCTAGCTTATGATAGTCCAAACATTCCCCTTCTATATTTTTTTAATTATTTTTCACTTTTGAAACCATTAAAGCATGAAAAACAAATTATACTTCCTCATAGCCATATGTATTTTTCTTTGTCTGGCATACAAACCCAAAGAACCCAAAATATTGATCATAGGCGATTCCATTTCCATAGGCTATTTTCCTGAGGTAAAAGAAGCACTGGCCGCTAGGGCAATAGTAATGCATAATCCCGGAAACGCTCAACATACAGGAACGGGACTGGAAAAAATCAAGGATTGGATAGGTAAGGAAGATTGGGATATTATCCAGATCAATTGGGGATTATGGGATCTTTGTTACAGGCATCCAAATTCCAAAGTCTATGGAAAAAGGGATAAAATCAATGGTACCATAACCTATGATCTGCAAGCCTATAAACAAAATCTGGAAGAATTGGTACGTATCCTCAAATCCAATACCTCTGCCAAATTGATATTTGTAACCACTACCTATGTTCCGGTCAATGAGGCAGGTAGATTTTCTGAAGATGTGGTCAAATACAATGCGGTTGCAAAATCCGTAATGAAAAAAAATGGGGTTATTATCAACGATATCTACAAAAAATCCATTGACATCCACCACAAAAATGGTTTGGGAGACAAGGATGTACATTATAACAAGGAAGGATATAAAGATCTTAGCGAACTAATTGTTCCCGTACTGAATAAAACCCTGAAAAAGTTATAACGTAAAAAAAATAGTCCTTCTCCAAACCCCGAATCACTGAACTTTATGGATTTTGTATCCAAATGGACAAGACCGACCGTTTTCTTCACCAAAATATTAAGATTATGGAACAACAAAGAAATAATGCCCTAGTTCTTAAAAATTAATTAATTTAAGCGATAAAACCAGCAACGATGTCGCTTAATACCACAAAGCATTTATCACTTATAAGCATAGCGGCCATTTTTTTTATAAGTTGTACCCTGGATAATTCCGCCAAAACCAACTCCAACAAATACACAACCTGGACCTCCTATCTAGGTGGCCCCGATCGCAACCATTACTCCACCTTATCACAAATTACCTTGGACAATGTAACCCAACTTAAATTGGCCTGGTCCTATTCTGCCCCCGATAGTGGTCAAATGCAAATGAACCCTATAATAGTGGACACCATTTTATACGGGGTTACGGCAGCCTTAAGGGCCGTGGCACTGCATGCCGGAACCGGTCGGGAAATCTGGAGGTTTGGAAGTTCACTAGAGCTTACAAATTCTACAAGTAGGGGCGTTACTTATTGGACAAAAGGTAATGACAAGCGTATACTGTTCTCCCGGGGATCCCATCTTTTTGCCTTAAATGCCATAACGGGAGCACCTATTCCTTCTTTCGGGGAAAATGGAAAAATTGATCTCCACTCCGGATTACCGCCCAGTGCAAGGGATAAATTTGTCGTTTCGAACACGCCTGGAACCATTTACAAGGATTTAATTATAATGCCTATCCGGCTTTCGGAAAGTAGTGGTGCCGCACCTGGTGATATCATGGCGTTTAACGTAATAACAGGCAAATTGGAATGGGCCTTCCATACCATTCCATATCCCGGAGAGCCCGGTAATGAAACATGGGAAGACCCGGACAGCTATAAAAGCGATATTGTTGGTGCCGCCAACAATTGGGCCGGTATGTCCCTGGATGAAGAAACGGGAATCCTATACGTACCAACAGGGTCCGCTGCCCCTGATTTTTATGGAGGCCAAAGAAAGGGGAGCAATCTTTATGCCAATACCCTACTGGCCATGAACGCACAAACAGGAAAACAGATATGGCATTATCAATTTACCCACCATGACCTTTGGGATAGAGATCCGCCGGCACCTCCCAACCTTTTGACCATTAACAGAAAGGGACAAAAAATTCCAGCAGTGGCACAAGTTACCAAGCAGGGATATGTATTTCTTTTCAACAGGGCCACAGGAGAGCCTTTGTTTGATATTGAGGAAATACCGGTACCTCCATCCACTTTAGAAGGAGAAAAAACATGGGCAACCCAACCTTTTCCCACCGTGCCCAAGCCTTTTGCAAGACAATCCAATTTATTGACCTACAAAGACCTTAGTCCGTACGCCGAAAACAAAGAGGAATTATTGGCACTTTTTAATAAAGCGGACAAAAGAATCTATGCCCCTCCAAGTCTTGATCCGGTACTTCTTCTTCCCGGATACGATGGAGCAGCGGAATGGGGCGGTGCCGCTGCCGATCCGGAAGATGGTATTTTGTACGTAAATTCCAATGAAATGGCCTGGTTTCTTCAAATGGAAAAAGACACCCTGAACACAAGCTTGGCTCCAGGGAAAAACGCCTATAACAAATATTGCGTTGTATGCCATCAAAAAGACCGTAAGGGCAATGTAGCCAGTGGATATCCTTCTTTATTAAACCTTAAATCCAATTATAGGAAAGAGGCAGTTGCCCTGACCATAAAAGAGGGAAAAGGTATGATGCCAGGTTTTCCCCAAATTGAAAAAACGGAAATAAAAGGCCTGATACAATTTTTATATGGGGAAGAAACAGCACATATAATTACGGAAAATAAAACCAATCCTATAAAAACGACCTATAGACACACCGGATATAAAAAGTTCTTGGATAGCAATGGGCTGCCTGCCATATCACCACCATGGGGTACATTACACGCAATAGACCTAAATACAGGAGATTACCTATGGTCCATCCCCTTCGGGGAAACATTGGCCCTGAAAGAAAAAGGATTTCCCCGGACAGGTACGGAAAATTATGGAGGAGCAATAATTACCGAAAACGGACTTTTATTTATTGGTGCCACAAAAGATGGGTATTTTAGAGCTTTTAATAAAAAAAACGGCAAACTACTTTGGGAATATAAACTTCCCGCTGCAGCATTTGCAACGCCTGCCACCTATGAAATAAACGGCAAGCAGTATATTGCCATTGCTTGTGGTGGCGAAAAATTGGGAACCGAAAAAGGCAACAAGATTATTGCCTTCTCACTGGAATAAAAAATTGAGCAATTTATACAATAAGAAAATGAGCAAACTAAAAACCCTTGTCGTAGGTTGTGGAAATATGGGTGTTTCCCATGCCAGAGCCTATCATCAACTTACCGAATTTGAAATAGTAGGCCTGATAAGCCGCAAACCGGAAAGCAGGGAAAAGTTATCCAAGGAATTGGGAGGATTGCCTACTTACGCCAACTTTGATACCGCCCTACGCGAAACCAAACCGGATGTGGTATCCATAAACACCTATCCGGACACCCATGCCGGTTATGTTAGAAAAAGTTTAAACGCAGGAGCGCACGTATTTATAGAGAAACCCCTTGCCCTGACGGTAGAAGAAGCTGAGGAACTCGTGGCCTTGGCCCAGGAAAAAAACAGAAAAATGGTCGTTGGCTATATTCTTAGGGTACATCCGTCCTGGACCAAGTTCGTGGAAATTGCCCGTACCCTTGGCAAGCCCTTGGTAATGCGTATGAACTTAAACCAACAAAGTTCCGGGGACAAATGGTATACCCATAAACAATTAATGAATTCCATGTCGCCCATAGTGGATTGCGGTGTTCATTACGTAGATATTATGTGTTTAATGACCCAATCCATTCCCATTAGCGTCAGTGCCATTGGCGCCAATTTGAGCAAAGAAATAGATGACAAAATGTACAACTATGGTCAATTGCAGGTACGTTTTAAAGACGGTTCCGTAGGTTGGTACGAAGCCGGATGGGGACCCATGATGAGTGAAACCGCCGTATTTATCAAGGATGTTATTGGCCCAAAGGGAGCTGTTTCCATTTCGGACAAACCCAAGGACAGTTCCCAGGATATAGAGGGACATACAAAAACGGGCAGTCTACAACTTCATTACAGCAAATTGGACGAAAAAGGGAATTTTATAAAAAAAGACGACTTTATCAAAACGGAAGATGAACCGGATCATGACGGACTTTGTCTATTGGAACAGAAATATTTGTTGAACGCCATTAAGAACGATGTTGATCTGTCATCCCATTTAACGGATGCCATTAATAGTCTAAAAATAGTACTGGCAGCCGATGAATCCGTAAGAACCGGACAAACTGTTATACTTTAGTTTGGATTGTTTAAAAATTCCGAGATTCTTAGAAACTGATTAAATTTTGTTTTTGGAATATTTTATAGTGTATTTTTTCATCAGGCGAAGGTATTTTAATCCCGATAGCTATCGGGAGCATAGCCATAGCTACGGACCGAAAAATAGCTGAAGCATGGTAGGACCGAACGTTAAGAAAACAGCTGGTAGCTGATTTTAGTGAAGGGGCCAGCTGGCGTAAGGGTAGCTAAAAGAACCAAAGGATAATAATTAAACAGTTTCTTAATATTCATAACATTTAGTTATATTTATTTTCCTTTAGTTTAAAAATTTAAAAAACCATATAAATACCGCCAATAAAAAACAGTTAATAGTCCCTAAATAGGGTGAAGCATTTGTATATACGTTATGAAGGAACAACTTATTATTGAAAAAATTGAACTTTATAAAGTACCCCCCAGGTGGCTTTTTCTCAAGGTAACCACCAGGGAAGGTATTATTGGCTGGGGCGAACCCGTAGTGGAAGGTAAGGCAGATACGGTGGCCGCCTGCGTAATGGAACTTCAACAATATATCATTGGAAAATCGGCCGAAAATATAGAAGACCTATGGCAAATACTCTATAGGGGCGGATTTTATAGGGGGGGCCCCATCCTTATGAGCGCCATTTCCGGTATTGATCAGGCATTATGGGATATAAAGGGAAAATTTCTTGGTGTTCCTGTCTACAATTTATTGGGAGGGGCAGTACGCCAAAGAATGAAAATGTACTGCTGGATCGGCGGAGATCATCCAGAGGTGCTGTTGGAACAGGCACATGAAAAGGTAAAAGCCGGTTTTCAAGCGGTAAAAATGAACGCTACCGGGGGCATGGACTGGATTGCTACCTTGAAGGACGTGAAAAAGGTATCCAACAACATTAGATTATTGAGGGAAGAATTTGGGACTGAGTTGGACATAGGACTCGATTTTCATGGCCGTGTACACAAAGGCATGGTAAAAAGGCTTATAGATGAGCTTGCCCCATATGAACCTATGTTTATCGAAGAACCGGTACTTAGCGAAAACAATGACGCACTAAAGCATATCTATGCCTACACCAGTATCCCCATTGCCACTGGGGAACGGATGTTCTCCCGCTGGGACTTTAAGAAAATTCTGGAAGAAGGGGTGGTAGATATCATTCAACCGGATCTTAGTCATGCCGGAGGCATTTCCGAAGTAAGGCGAATTGCAACTTTGGCCGAAGCCTATGATGTAGCCTTGGCCCCCCATTGTCCGTTGGGACCCATATCCCTGGCTTCGGCATTGCATATCGATTTTGTTTCGGCCAATGCCTTTATTCAGGAAAACAGTATTGGAATCCATTATAATCAAGGTTTTGACCTATTGGACTATGTCCTTAATCCTGAAATTTTTGATATCAAGGATGGATATATCGATCTCTTTCAAAAACCCGGTCTAGGCATTGAAATGAATGAAGAAAAATTAAGGGAAGGCCAGAAAATTGGCCATAATTGGTCCAATCCTATATGGCGGGGACCCGATGGAAACTTTAACGAGTGGTAAAATAATAACCGAAAAGTACCAATAATCAACCAAAAAAGCATGAACTACCTTATCGCCTTAGTACTTTCCCTTGCCCTATTGATCATAGGAATCATTAAAATTAAGGTACATCCCTTTTTTGTTCTCCTTTTTTCTGCCATAGCCTACGGTTTTATGACAGGAATGGATATAGAAACTATAATTGGTTCCATAAATAATGGATTTGGGGATATTATGGGTAAAATAGGACTTATAATCTTGTTTGGGGTTACCATAGGCAAGGTTTTGGAAAAATCCGGAGGCGCCTTTGTCATAGCTTCCAGAATTTTAAAGCTTATAGGAGCCAAATCCATTCATTTGGCTATGTTGCTCACCGGTTATATCCTTTCCATACCTGTATTTGCGGATAGTGCACTGCTCATAATGAACCCTTTGAACAAGGTACTCTCCTCCAAGGCCGGCGTATCCTTTGCAGGTACCACTGCTGCCCTGGCACTAGGGTTGACCGCTTCGCATACCATGGTACCCCCTACCCCGGGACCAATTGCTGCAGCAGGAATTTTAGGGGCGGATTTGGGAAGTGTTATGATATGGGGCTTGCTGATCAGTAGTATTTCATTGATTACCTGTTATTTCTTTGCCTCCAAATTTGCATCGCGGATCAAAGTTCCCATAACCCTGGAGGCCATCACTGTACAACAGGAGCAACCTGCCCTTTGGAAATCTTTATTGGCCATAGTAATTCCTATTGTACTCATTATATTGAAGTCCGTCATGGATTATCCGGGATTTACCTTTGAACCTTCCCCGTTCAAGACCATTATATCATTCTTGGGCACGCCTGTAATTGCGCTTTTGGTAGGCGTGTTATTGACTCTCGTATTGCCCAAAAAATTGGACGAAAAGATTTTCTCCTCCACAGGTTGGTTTGGAGAATCATTAAGAGAGGCTGCCCCAATAATTTTTATTACCGGGGCAGGAGGAATTTTTGGAAAGATGTTACAGAATTCGGGAATAGCAGATACCATTACCTCTGAATTTACAGGAATGGAGCTGGGCCTATTTTTGCCCTTCCTATTGGCTGCCTGTCTAAAGACCACCCAGGGCTCATCTACGGTGGCCCTGGTAACTACGGCCTCCATTATAGCCCCGTTAATGCCCGCTCTGGGCCTTAACGACCCCTTTATGGCCACTATGACGGTTTTGTCCATTGGTGCAGGGGCTTCCGTGGTATCGCATGTAAACGACAGTTTCTTTTGGGTACTTACGCAACTCACCGGAATGAACGTAAAACAAGGCTATCAGATCCAATCGGCAGGGACTTTCGTATTGGGTGCTACCGCCATGACGGTTATCACCATTATCGTTAAAATAATGCACTAAGATGAAAAAAATAACTTCCATTATTATTGGTTCGGCCCTTTTATTGGGGGCATGCAGGGAAAACAATAAGAAAACCATATCCACTGAAACCAACTCCTCTCCCCTATCCATTGAGATTTTGGACAAGGAAGCGCTTCAGATCATAGATCCAAAATCCAAAATTGAAATTCTTGCCAGTGGCTTTACCTGGACCGAGGGGCCTCTATGGATTAAAGAAGGCAATTATTTGTTGTTTTCGGATATCCCCAACAATAAAGTCTATAAGTTGGATCCAAAAAGCAATGATACGATTACCTATTTGAATTTCTCAGGGTTTTCTGGAACCGATTTTACGGGTGAAGAACCAGGCTCCAACGGACTTTTACTAAATAATAAAGGGGAATTGGTGCTATTGCAACACGGCAATCGCCAAGTGGCCAAAATGAATGCTCCCTTAAATTCTCCCACATCCAATTTTACCACACTGGTCAATTCCTACAAGGGCAAGAAATTGAACAGCCCCAATGATGCCGTCTTTGATAAAAATGGCAATTTATATTTTACAGATCCCCCCTATGGCCTGCCAAAAAGAATGGATGATGAAGGCAAGGAATTGGATTTTCAAGGAATTTATTGCCTAATGGCTACCGGGGAATTAATACTGCTCGACTCTATTTCCCGTCCCAATGGAATAGGATTATCTCCTGATGGTAATGTCCTCTATGTTGCAAATTCCGATCCGGAACATGCCGTGTGGTACCAATATACCCTTCCGGAACCGGGAAAGGCAAGCGATAAAAACCTTTTTTATGAGGTAACGGATCTAATTGGAAAAGAAGGACAACAAGGCCTACCGGACGGATTAAAAATAAACAACAATGGCATCCTATTTGCCACAGGACCCGGCGGTATATGGATCTTTAATCCCAAAGGAAAGGTCTTGGCCAGAATCCATACGGGACAGGCTACGGCCAATTGTGCCTTTGATACGGATCAAAAAAAGCTATATATCACCGCGGATGATTATATAATGGCAGTAGATTTAAAATAGATCAGTCCATAAAAACAGGGGTTTTGGCCAGCTCTATCAATCCGTCCATAGGTTCTTTAAGATAACGATTGGAGCGCAAATATCTGTTTAAGTTATACTCGTCAAAGTTTGGGGCTTCCTTGTCCACACTGCTAATATGTACCCTTCCGGCAGAATGGATAAATTCATTGTTACCGATCCACATCCCCACATGGACTACCCGTTCCTTAGTGGTATCCGTTGCCGGTTTTCCAAAAAACAATAAATCTCCCGGTTCCAACTTGTCAAAATCCTTAACCGCATCTATCTCCGTACCCGTATGTATTTGTTGGGATGCGTCCCTTGGTACCACAATCCCGTTTAAAAAATAAATGGTTTTGGTAAAACCGCTACAGTCCACTCCTTTTGTAGAGGTACCCCCCCATAAATAAGGGACTCCCATTAAGGTTTTGGAGGTACTTACCAAGGATTCCTGACTGGGATTCAATGCCGCCAACCAGGAATCATAATCCATCGATTCCTTTTTATGGACATAGGCCTTTCTTCCATCTGGAAAAACTACATAATAAAACTCATTTTCCTCCCCTATTTGTTCCAGAATACCTCCGGCAACCATATCGGAAATAACTTGGCTATCCACATTTGGCTCAGTATAAGTATGTCCTAAGGTACTGGTATATATAACTTTTAAAGAGGATTTCCACGCTGCATATTTTTCCCTTGCCAATGGGACTATTCCTCCCTTATCTACCCAGGATATATACTTATCCGGAGTCTGAATCAAATACCAGTCCCCTTCCTCCTTAAAAATCTTTACAGGGGTACCCAGAGTGGCCTGGGTAACCAATTCAGAGGAATGTGCCGGCTGGCCACGTAAATTGGCCACCGATATGGTAATAAGACCCTGCGTTAGGCCTTTTAAATTTGATGATGGCAATAGTTGAATACTATCCAGATAGTCTATGTTTTCCTCCGCCAACTTTTGTTTAAAACTGGCAACGGCTTCCGGCAGGTTCGACTCTCCCCTAAGAATGGTTTCCTTACCTTCCCTAATACATTCAATAGTAAAAACGGCTACCCTTTTGTCCGGTGCAAATTGATATCTTATATCTTCCTTCAACGCATTTATGGTCAATTCATCCCTATCAAGCTTTTGTTCACAGGAAATAAAAAGAAAAACGCCTGTAATCAATATAAAATATATTCCCTTTCGGTAGCAATTCATATAAAAAATCTTAGTTAAAACATGGAAAATTATAAAAATTTAATGAATGCCGTAAATGCAGTTTCCTAAGATAATCTATCAATTTCTTTTTTTAAACTGACTATCAATCATATACATTTTTATTATAGACAAAGAATAAAATTATTTACCCGTACTAAAAAATACCGCTCTAACCATTATAATTGTGATCAATACCATTAAAACATCCACAATTAATTTGGATGATCTCCATTCAAATAAGTATGGTCATTTTATATTCATCTATTTGTTAAAATCCACTTAAATAACTGTTAATCAACTTATTTATTTGCTTTTAATCGAATTTTTTCATAAATTACGACTATGATAAAAATTGAAAAATCAGCAAACGAGGAATTCCTAAAAAAGTCGATTTCCCACTTGGAAGCGCACGGTTTTGAAAAAATCAAGGCGGATATTGAAGGCTATGATTGTCCAAAATCTTATTTAAAAAAAGGTAGCGACACTAAAATTACTCCGGATATAGTTGCCCTCAAAAATGGTAAAAAATACTATTTCGAAATCAGTTTAAAATCTGAAAGACCATTATTATTAAAATCCAAATGGTTATTTTTGGATACCTTGAGCAGAATGAATTCCAATCGTTTTAAGATTATCACTACTAAAGGGCACTATAAATTTACCGATAATATGTTGGAAGATATTAATTTGAGCGACAAAATGCCCATTAAGATATAAATAGTATTCATTATCCAAAAAATATGGAGGAGCTGTTAAAACAGCTCTTTTTTATACCGTTAATTTTTGAAAAATTAATTTATATCCTCCTTAAAAATATTCCCTGATCATTCCCACATGGGGAATACCATCCTCCAAATAGGCTTCCCCAACCACCTTAAAACCAAGGGAAATATAAAATTTGGTCAAATACTTTTGGGCAGAAATATATATGTTGGTAGGCCCAAATTTTTTATGTATTATATTAATGGAAGCTTTCATTATTTCCAATCCATATCCATACTGTCGTTCAGATTTCCGTACCAATACCCTACCGATACTTGCTTCCCTATAATAATCTCCCGGTTTAAATACCCTGGTATAAGCTACGATCCTTCCCTCCTTATAACCAATAATATGAAAGGCCAACTGATCTTTATAGTCCATATCTTGATATACACAATCCTGTTCCACTACAAATATCTCACTACGCAATTGTAACACCTCATATAGTTCCTGCACCTCTAATTCTTGGAAAACTTTTATTTTAATTTTCATTGTTCAATTATGCATACCAAGGGTTTCACCACGGAAAATACGTTATTAACAACATTAATTATAAATAAATTGAAAAACATTGTTACTTAGTCGTTTACCAACAATGAAAAATTGTTAACAAACTACTTATAAAAAGTAAATACTAAATTTTGATTATCCTTCTTAATTTTGCTTTACAAAATGTTATGGTAAAGGAATAATTTTCTTCTAAGATTCTTATAGAAAGATATTAAATATTTAAAAGAGGTAATTAACATTCCCATAACATTAACTTTTCAATAATTTTATGTTCATATGGGTTGTCAACAAATATTAATAACCCATTTAAACGCTTGATTTTTAATCTTTATCCACTTTATAAATTGTCAATAAACTTATTTATTGGTTTAAAGCAAGTTTAAAGTTAAATTTTTATATCCACTATAAACAAGCTATCATAATCACCATTTATTTTAAATTTTAGAAAAAAGAAATTATATAAATAATATAAATGTTGATAACCATATTTATTTAAGAAAAAGGAAACTTAAAATTGTAATCAAAGGACAATGGATTATAATTCGTAATTTTCCAAAAACAAAAATGTTAATGTCAAAGAATAAAAAGAGAAACAAAAATCAAAGAAAAAACGAAATCACCAGAGGTATATTTACGGTTTTGGAAAAGGAGCCGGAAAAATCCTTTAATTATAAGCAAATTGCTGCTAAAATTGGAGTTGTAGAGGCTAATGATAGAAATACATTAATTAAAAGATTGGTAGAGCTAAAGGAAAAGAAACGTATAATGGAAGAAGGAAGGGGTTCGTATAAAGCTATGGCTTCCTCTAAGACTTACCATACGGGAACCGTTGATATTACGGGAAGGGGAAATGCCTACATTATAGTTGAAGGTATGGATGACGATGTTTTTGTTCCTTTCAATAAATTAAAAAAAGCCTTTCATAGGGATGTTGTGGAGGTATATATTTTTCCTAGAAGAAAGGGAAAAAAATTGGAAGGGGAAATTACAAAGATTATTTCCAGGGACAAGACTTCTTTTGTGGGAATAGTAGATATGCAAAAAGATTTTGCCTTTGTACGTCCTACGGATTACAGAATGTATACGGATATTTTTGTAGCAAAGAATAAATTTTCCACTGCAGAGGACGGCGATAAGGTAATCGTAGAAATAAATGAATGGCCGGATAATGCGGATTCCCCTTTTGGGACCATTACCCAAGTATTGGGGAAACCTGGGGAACATAATACTGAAATACATTCCATTTTGGCCCAATATGGCTTACCATATGAATTTCCAGTGGAAGTGGATATGTTTGCCAACACCTTGGATACCAGTATAAAAGAGGAGGAAATTGCCAAAAGAAGGGATCTAAGGGGTACATTGACCTTTACAATTGATCCCAAGGATGCCAAGGATTTTGATGATGCCCTTTCCTTTAAATTGTTGGATAATGGCAATTATGAAATTGGAATCCATATTGCAGATGTGTCCCATTATCTGATACCTGATACCATTTTGGATGATGAAGCTTATGAAAGGGCAACTTCCGTTTATTTGGTGGACAGGGTGGTGCCTATGTTGCCGGAGGTATTATCCAATAATGCCTGTTCCCTTCGCCCCAATGAAGAAAAATATACCTTTTCTGCCATTTTTGAAATGGATACCAATGCCGTTATAAAGAATGAATGGTTTGGACGTACCGTAATTAATTCGGATCAGAGATTCGCCTATGAGGAGTCGCAACACATCATAGAGACCGGAAAGGGATCTATTCCTATGGAAATATCCATAAGGGAAGGTGCCTATACCGTGAACGATGAGGTTGTTGATGCTACTTTGACCATGGACCGGCTTGCGAAGATCATGAGGGATAAGCGTATGCAACAGGGGGCTATTTCTTTCGATAAAATTGAGGTGCGTTTTAATCTCAACGAAAAAATGGAGCCCGAAGGGGTTTATTTTAAAGAATCCAAGGATGCCAATAAGCTTATTGAGGAATTTATGTTGTTGGCCAATAGAAGGGTAGCACAATTTATTGGGAAACAAAAACCGGTCAAAACTTTTGTTTATAGGGTCCATGATGAACCGGATGAGGATAAATTAATGGCCCTTAATGGCATAATATCACGTTTTGGACATAAGCTCAACTTTAAGGATAAAAAGTCTATCAGTAATTCCCTGAACCAATTATTGGAAGATGTAAAAGGGAAAAAGGAACAGAATTTGGTGGATACCCTGGCTATTAGGAGTATGAGCAAGGCAATTTACACGGTAGACAATATTGGTCATTATGGTTTGGCCTTTGATTATTATACCCATTTTACCTCACCTATTAGAAGGTATCCGGATGTAATGGTACATAGGTTGTTACAGCATTATTTGGATGGAGGGGAAACTCCAAAGGCAGAGCCCTATGAAATAAAGTGCAAACATTCTTCCGATATGGAAAGTCTGGCGGCAAATGCGGAACGCGATTCCATAAAATATATGCAGATAAAGTTTATGGAGGATCACCAAGATCAAGAGTTTACAGGTGTAATTTCCGGGGTAACGGAATGGGGACTTTATGTAGAGATCATTGAAAATAAGTGTGAAGGTATGGTGAGAATTAGGGATATAAAGGATGATTATTATACCTTTGATGAAAAGGAGTATGCCTTAGTTGGTGAAAGAAACAAAAAAATCTACCAATTGGGAGATGAAGTTGTTGTAATGGTCAAGAGTACAGATTTGATAAAGCGCCATTTGGATTTTTCCTTAATCGGAAAAAACGCCTAAATATTTATTTTGGAACGGAATTTGTTTAACTGAATAAGTTAAAAATGTTGCCAATGCATAAATATGTGTTACGGAATTATTCCGGAAAATATGTTTATTGGTCAATACTATTTGGTCAATAAAGTATACTCTAAGATAATGGATCAAAAATTAATCGTAATATTTTTGTTACTGTTCAGTAACCAATTACTTAGGTCGCAAAACGATAAGGTAACCCATAATTTACAGCCTTTCAAGGAAGTTAAGGCTTTTGATGGACTGTCCGTGAACCTTATAAAGTCTGATGTTAACAAGGCTGTGATTACTGGTGCCAATACGGGCAATGTTGCTATTGTAAATATTGACGGGGTTCTTAAGATTAGAATGGAAGTAACTAAATTATTCAGTGGTTATAGAACATTTGTGGATGTTCATTATACGGAGAAACTCGTTGTTATAGATACTAATGAGGATGCCAGAATTTCGTCCAAAGAGCTATTAAAACAGGATATTTTGGAGTTGAAGGCTCAGGAAGGCGGGGAGTTGGTCATCAGTGCCCAAGTAGATCAAATGCTTATAAAAAGTGTTACCGGAGGTATTATTTCCGCTTCCGGTTCTTCAAATATTCAAGATGTCCAAATAAATACAGGGGGTATATATAAGGGTAAGGATTTCAAAACTAAGTTTAGTACCATTAATGTAAATGCAGGTTCTAGGGCAGAGGTGTTTGCAACTGATTATGTAAAGGCGGTAGTAAAGGCGGGGGGAGAGGTTATGGTGTATGGCAATCCGGCCAAAATGGAAGAAAAAACGGTTTTTGGAGGGAAAATTACCAGAATGTAAGAAACTATTTAAATTTTGTTTTTGGAATATTTTATAGAGTATTTTTTCGTCAGGCAAAGGTATTTTAATCCCGATAGCTATCGGGAGCATAGCATAGCTACGGACCGAAAAAATAGCTGAAGCATGGCGGGAAAAGACGCCTAAAAGAACTAAAGGATAAAAATTAAACAGTTTCTAAGTAAGCAAATTTTATGATCGAGGATATTCAGGCAGCTATTCCATTGGGCTTATTATTGAGCTTTATGATAGGGCCTGTTTTTTTTGTTCTTCTCGAAACCAGTGCCATTAAAGGGTTTAGAGCGGCACTTTGTTTTAATCTTGGTGTAATTGTTGCCGATATTATTTTTATTTCCCTGGCTTATTTCAGTAGTTTCCAGTTGTTGGAAAATTTAAGCAGTCATCCTGGTCTTTATGTTTTTGGGGGAACCATTTTATTGGTTTATGGGCTTACCAATGTATTTAAGAAGGAGTCGGTTGAACAGGAGAATCAAATAAGGATCAGTAAAGGGGATTATTTTAGTCTGTGCATCAAGGGTTTTTTATTGAATTTTATAAATATTGGTGTTTTGGTGTTTTGGCTGGGCATTATTATTGTTGTAGGACCTAGTCTGGAAAATGATTCCAATAGAATAATAATTTTCTTCGCTGCTATGATCGGGGCCTATTTTGTTACGGATATCTTTAAAATATTATTGGCCAAACAATTACGTAAAAAGTTGACAAAAAGGCGAATTCTTTTGGTTAAAAAGGGCATTGGGATAGTGCTTGTTATTTGTGGTTTGGTGCTTATTATAAAAGGTTTTCTCCCCAAAGATCAATTGAATATAAAGAAGGGGATAGAACTTATAAAATAAGGAAGAATCAAGAGACTGGAATCTAGAAACTAGACCGGGGGTTTTGTTTAAAGCTGTATGTTCAAAACTAAATTTTTCTTTTGAGAGTCCTTGTCCCGCTTTTTACGGGAGGTTAACAGGTTTACATTATTTGTTTGTATACGAGTCTGATGCTAGCACCAGTACAAAAACTAAAAAACCTTCATCCAACGGATGAAGGTTTTGGAGGCATCGAGCGGATTCGAACCGCTGTACAAGCTTTTGCAGAGCTCTGCCTAGCCACTCGGCCACAATGCCTTTTTGCAGTGCAAAGGTAATACTTTTTTTATGTTTCAAAAACTAAATCCTTATCTTTTGGATTTAAGTATTATGGTCACTTCCTGTACATCCCCACCAATAGGCGGGTTGATTTTAGAGACCGCCACTTTTGCTTTTTTGGCTATGGGTATTTCGGCAAATATTCTATTTAGAATACGTTGTGCCACATGTTCCAACAATTTGGAAGGAACGGCCATTTCTTCCTTTACAATATAATTTATATGCACATAATCAACCGTTTCCGAAAGTTTATCGGATTGTGAAGCCTTTTTTAAGTCGGCATCCACTTCAATATTTACTTGGTAATCGCTTCCAATTATAGTTTCTTCCTTGAGACAACCATGATTGGCATATACTTTTATATTCCTTACCCTTATTTTTCCCAACACATTATTAATTTGTACAAAATTATATCAATCTAAACTTAACAAAGGAATTTTTAATGTTTTTTTAATGGTGCATGTTTAAGGAAAGGTGACTTTACGTTGGAAGTGGCCCTTCCTATCTGCTCCTTTGGGCAAACCACCTGCCTTTTTTAATGGAAGGAACTGAAATTCTGCTAAAATGAAGCTTTGAACATTCTACTTTAGACTATTAGGAGCATAAAGTAAATGATGACATCCCCCCTGCCCCCTTCAAAGGGGGAATAAATTAACTCCCAATCTATTTTCAAATCGATAAATCATCACATTAACAAATTGTTACATTAATACTTTATTCCATTGGTACTAGACCAAACTACAATATTAAAGGTTGTATAGTTATACGGCCAAATAGTTATGGAGTTAAGAAGTTATACGGTTATAAGGTAAGTGTTTATGGCCTATTTTCAAATCGGTAAATTTTCAAATCATCAAATTAATACATTGTTACATTTAATAGGTACATCTACAATTACTTATACCCTGGAAAAGGTCTACCCCAATGGTTACTACATGGGTACCGGTACTATAGCCCAATATTTCGTTAAGAATGATCTGATAGGAATATCCGAAATAGAAATTACTTTTTTTAAGTCCGGCCAATGGAGCAATGTATAATGGCCGTCCTATTTGATCGTTTAAAAAACGGTAGGTAACACCGGCATAATAATAATCTTCAAAATCATACCATCTAAATTTTAGGTTTAAATCGGCTTCCGATCTGCCATCACTTTCAAATATTTTATATAAAAGAGATGGTTCTATTTCCATATTACTGTTTCTGGACTTCTTATATCGGTATCCGGTATAGGCATAAAAGTTTCTAAGTTTGTTGGGCTCATATATGGGATCAAAAATATATACGTCCTTATTGATAACGTTGGAAGCGTTTACACTGAAATAAAAGGAATTTTTACGGTACAAAAGACCTACGTCAAAGTTATGGTTGGATGTGGATCTATCATTGGTTACCCCTGGATCAAAACCGGCATCTATAAATTCTTCTACATCCAATCTGAATTGATTAAAATTATAGGAGATACCGAAGGATAAAAATTCATCCTCGTAACGGTCCAAGGTTAAATGGTGGGCAAAGGAGATACGTGCACCCTGTTGTTTTGTATACCCGTTGGAGTCATTGTACAGAAATAGTCCTACCCCTGATTTTTCCCCTAAGCGCATATCGGCCGCCAAGGACTGGGTTCTGGGTGCATCCTTAATTCCGACCCATTGTGCAAGTCCGTTCAACCTAATTTTTATATGGTCACCAATACCTGCATAGGTTGGGGATAGTACAAAAGGATTGTCCGCCAAATATTGTGAAAGCTGGGGCGAATTAAGCTCTTGGGCACGGGTGATCAAGGTACTTAAAAGCAACACAAAAATTAATAGTTTACTGCGCATCGTATTTTCGGTTAAGTTCTTTATCTATAAAGCGTGAAATGTCCAACAAACTCCCTATCATCTTCCTCTCCCCTGAGTTTGATAATATACCAGTAATCGCCGGTTGGAAGTTCGGTATTATGATACATTCCATCCCATCCTTGGTCATTGAGACCCATTCTGTAAACCTCCCTACCATAACGGTCAAATATTATGGTTAGTATTTTTGGGAAGCCTTCTTGATTCCTTGGTCTCCAGAAATCATTTTGTCCATCAGCGTCCGGGGTAAAGAAATTGGGAATTTCAATATCAATGAATTCCATAAAGATTTCGGCAATGGCCTCACATCCGTTCTGGTCTACAACCCTTACTTGGTGGGTTTTTGTTTCGGTTATGTAATGGGTATTGTCCGTACCATTGTCCTTGTCGTTAAAATAGAAGGTATACTCTTGTTGCCCGCCTGTGGCCACCGCTGTTATTTCGTTGATATTTCCTTGGGTCAATGTAAGTACCAAGGGTTCAAAGTTTTCTATTTCAAAATCTATGGTAAATACACAACCATTGGCATGGGCTATGGCAATATAATGGTTGCCCGGAGCAATATTGGTAAAGTTGGGTTCCAAGACCATGTCATTTGGATCGGTGGAGTCCAGGGCATACATTACATTGGGGGCAACTGTTGCATCTTCCAGCACCAGATCAATGGAATTGTTGGGGATGTTGCCCGTACATTCATAGATCGGCGTTGCCGTTGCATTTAGGTTTACGCCCGGATCAATGGTTACCGCCATATTGATCATACAATCCTGTGCATCCTTAACGAATACGGCATACGTTCCTGCGGCCAGATCGGTAAATAGGGTCCTATCCAAGACAAAATCGCTATCCGTAGTAGAATTTATACTGGTTCTATAAGGTGCGGTTCCACCGGAAATGGTCAGGGAAATGGTCCCATCCTCACTACCGATACATATTTCCGGGGTGGTGGTAGGTACTGCGGTTATAATGGCCGGTTCTGTTATGGTATATCTCAATTGTTCAAAGCATCCATTAATATCCTGTGCAATTACCGTATAGTTTCCTGGAGCCAGATCTGTAAATGTATTTACCGTATCAAATTTATCCAAGTCGGGCGAAATGGCATATTGATATCCACCGGAACCTCCGGTAAGGGATACGCTTATACTGCCATCATTGGCGCCATTACAAGTAACATCCGTAAAGGAATCGTCTACGACCAATGGGGTTGGTTCCGTGATTGTGTTTTCGTTGGATACCACTACACAATCATCACTGGTAGCCCTTACCCAGTAGCTGCCCATGGTGAGATTACTGAACTGCCCATTTATTTGAGGTCCGGCAATACTGTTCGTCAAAGCGGCATCGGTAAACAATTCATATCGGTAATTACCCAATCCCCCATCTGCCTTAGCTATCAATATAGCGGTATTGTCGCCATTACAGTTAATTACAGCTGCGGAAGTATCCATAGTTATTGTTAAAGGGGCTATGGCATCTTCCTTTATTTCGTTGGACAGGATAGAACCACATCCAAAGTCGTCCTGTACATAATATCTATAGGTGCCGGCAGGTACGGTAAACGTCATCCTATCGTTATTACCCTCGGTCATCGGGAAATAAGTGATCCCATCCAAGCTGTATTTGTAGGGGCCGGTACCGCCCGAAGCGGTCAGTTCCAATTGGGCGTCCAGGGTACAACTTAGGGCGCGGGTACGGATAAGGGTACCTACCACGTCATTGGGGTCGGAAATAATAGCCTTTGGGGTTTCCATGCCACAGTTCCCTTCGTCGGTTACGGTAATGCTATAGATTCCCGAAGATAAATTGCCAAAGGTATTGCCCAATTGGGGTGCCGAGGTTTCCATAATAACGGTCCCTGTGGGGTCGTACACGTTCAAACGGTATCTTATGGTACCCAATCCGCCCGAATTAACGGTTGCAAAAACCACTCCGTCACTATCCCCATAGCAAGTAAGTTCCACATCCGGGGAAATACTGGCCAGGATGGGATCGGGCTCGATTAAGGTAATGGTATCCACAAACGAACATCCAAGGTCATCTATTACCGTTACGTTAAATGTTCCTGCCGATAAATCGTTGAACAAATAAGCGTATACCCCTGCTTGGGTAACTGTTTGGGTAGCAGAAGCAATGGTTATGGTATAAGGTCCTTTTCCACCGGACGGATCTACCAAAATACTGCCCTTGTCATTATCACAGCTAACATTGGATTCTTCGGATACAACAGCTGTAATAGGTGCTTCCGGGGACAAAATGGTCACTGCGTTGGAAGTATCGGAACAGAAGGTACTGTTCAGGTCGGTTTCCGTTATTTGAACATAATAACTTCCTCCCAGAAGATTATCGATTACTAAAGGAGTAGCGGTATTTCCGGACAGGATCCCGGAATAAGGGGTGCCATTGGCCAGGAATACCTGATAGTTGTACCCTCCGGTATAGTTGGCAATATCAACACTAAAACTGCCTCCGTTTACACTGTCGTTCAAACAGGTTTCATCAGTAGTTTTAATTGCGGTCACTTCAATAACCTTGGGATCATTAACGGTATGGGTCGTAGTAATGATACAGCCTGTGTTTAGATTGGTTATGGTGATCACATAGTTGCCAACGCCCAAACCGGTAAATATTCCTGTTGCGTTGTTTGGGGCGGTATAGGCCGTATTGGGGCTTGTTATGGCAAATTCCAAATTGGCAACAGCAGCGGGGGCCCCTAATGTTGTGGTTACACTTACCGTAATGTCTTCATCATTCCCATTACAGCTAACCCCATTATTGATAGTTACATCCGGATCGCTTATCCCCACAAAAGGAAGAATGGTAGCCGTTGTAGTATCGGAACAGCCCATATCGTCATAGACGGTAATGGTGTAATTGCCTCCTGCCAGATCAGTTTCCGTGTAGGATGGATTGCTACTGTCCTGAACCGGGGTACTTGGGTTTGCATCGTTTACAAACACATAGCGTACATAATTTTCGGACCCGCCGCTTACCAGACCGCTAAGGTCTATAGTAGCATAGTTGGTGGCGTTGCCGGTGGTACAGTTAAATTCAGAAACCAAGGGTGTACCAACGGCCATAGCGGCAATCGGTTGTGAAATGGTTTGGGTTGTTGTTGTAAAACACCCGTTATCTCCTGTTACCCTAATGGTATAACCGGCACCCGTGG
>CBFGWQ010000013.1:0-38180 GCA_965652575.1 uncultured Arenibacter sp.
TGCCTGCCTTTGTCGGGAGACAGGCGTCGAAATCAAACTTGAATTTCCTTTAAATGCCTCGTGTCCCCAGCTATCGGGATTGCCCCGAGGTAGTTTACTATTAGGTACAAGGTATTTGGCGATTGTCCAAAAAATATGGTGCCCAAATTAAATTTCGGGTTTAATTATTAAAAATGACAAATTGTAAATAAAATGGAATAAGAGCGTGCTTCTGGGGATTGAAATTATATTTTTCTGTTTTTTCGAAGAAAATCCAAATACTTCTCCACATCCGCTTTGGAGCCATAACCGGACATGGATGCCACTTCTTTTTCGTCAGTGCCGACCAAGCTTATAAGTGGAAAAACCCCTTTTTTGTTCCATTGCGATAATAAGGCCTTGTTATGTTGCATTTCCTCGGCATTAAGAAGTGCCTTCCTTCTTGGGAGATCTACATATAGGAGTACATAGTCTTTCGCCACTTCCTTGAATTGATCCGTGTCGAACAGGTCTTTTTTTAATGCCTTACAGGGAGAGCACCAATCACTGCCGGTAAAATACATGAGAATATTGGCATTGTTTTTTTTGGCAGCTTCCCGGGCCTTGCCGTAATTCGTATGCCAATCGGTTCCGTTGATATCGGCACTATTTATTTGTGCATTCATCAGAAAAGGAAACAGTAGTAGCAAGGAAATTTTTTTCATTGGAGCAGCTTATGTTTAATAGCGCCTGAACCGACTAATAGAAATTTATTTCAAAAATGAGTCCATACCGGGAATGTTGGGCATTCCTTCCTTGGCAACCGAGGCCAGTTCATTCTCATTAATGGTGGTGGCTTTTTCTATAGCTTTATTGAGGGTAAGGATCAAATAATCTTCCAGTTGTTCCTTGTCCTGCAAAAGACGATCATCTATGGTAATCGATTTTATGGTCCTGTTGGCAGTTATGCTCACTTTTAGCAAATGATCGGGAGATTGCTCATCAAGTATCACGGTATTCATCCTTTCTTTGGTGGCCTTTACCTTTTCTTGGGTTTCCTTCAGTTTTCCCAACATGCCCATCATATCTCCAAACATAATTTTAGATTTAATAAGTTCTTTGTTCAAAATTACTAAAATGATCGGGATATATTGAAATTAAGGTGACCGATATTCATAGGGATATCTTTTGGGATGGGCCATATAAATTATTGGATAAACCATATGATTTAATCAGGTAGGTTGCATTTAAATATTATTTTTGCGGTTTCTTATAATTATATACTATAATAATGCAGCGGGAATTGAAAGCTCCAAGTGCTAAAAAAATTGGAAAGCAATTAATAATGCACAATGATGCAAGGATAGATGATTACTATTGGCTGAACGAAAGGGAAAACCCGGAGGTGATAGCTTATTTGGAACAGGAAAATACCTACTATGAGGATATGACCGCCCATACCAAGGAGCTTAAGGACAGTTTGTTCCTGGAGATGAAATCCAGGATAAAGGAAGACGATTCTTCCGTACCCTACAAGTTTAACGGTTATTGGTATGCTACCAGATATGAGGTGGGCAAGGAGTATCCTATTTTTACCAGAAGGTTTGAAAAAGAGGATGCGGAGGAGGAAATAATGTTCAACTGCAACACTATGGCAGAGGGGTTCGATTATTTTAACCTGGGGGGCTTGTCCATAAGTCCCAATAACGAACTGGCGGCCTTTGGGGTGGATACGGTTTCCCGTAGACAATATACCCTTCAAATAAAAAATTTGCGCACCCGGGAGATCTATGCCGATAGAATAGAGAACACCACGGGAAACGCAGTATGGGCCAATGACAATAAAACCTTGTTCTATACCAAAAAGGATCCTGTTACGCTTAGGTCCAATAATATTTATAGGCATGTATTGGGAACAGCTCCCGAGGAGGATGAACTGGTTTTTCATGAGGATGATGAAACCTTTACCACTTTTGTATATAAAACCAAATCCAAGGAGTTTATAGTTATAGGTTCTTCCAGTACATTGACCACCGAATTCCAAATTTTAAGGGCCGATGACCCTAATGGGGAATTTAAGGTGTTTTCCAAAAGGGTTAGGGGAATGGAGTACTCCCTGACCCATTACGAAGACAATTTTTACATACTTACCAATAGGGAAGGGGCCACCAATTTTAAATTGATGACCACCCCTGAAGACCAAACGGAATCCGAACATTGGGTAGACTTTATTCCGCACAGGGAAGAAGTATTGCTGGAGGATATTGAAATGTTCAATGGGTACTATGTGCTGTCCGAGCGCGAGAATGGCCTGAATAAGTTGAAGATCGTGCGATGGGATACAGGGGAAAGCTATTATCTGCCCTTTGATAATGAAACCTACACGGCCTATGTAGGGACCAATCCGGATTTTGACACCGAAATTCTCAGATACGGATACAACTCCATGACGACCCCCAGTTCCATTATCGATTTTAATATGGGGACCAAGGAAAAGGTAATAAAAAAGGAACAGGAGGTATTGGGTGGAAAATTCGAGAAAGAAAATTATGTATCCGAACGGATTTGGGCACCGGCAAGGGACGGTAAAAAAATTCCAATCTCATTGGTCTATCACAAAAACACCAAATTGGACGGTTCCTGTCCGCTACTGCAATACGCTTATGGCTCCTACGGGCATACTATAGACCCCTATTTTTCTACGGTACGCCTAAGCCTGTTGGACAGGGGATTTGTGTATGCCATAGCCCATGTTAGGGGAGGGGAATATCTGGGGCGCAAGTGGTATGAGGAAGGACGGTTACTGAACAAAATGAATACGTTTACCGATTTTATAGATTGTTCCAAATATTTGATCGAAAGAAAATATACAAGTGCCGGTCATCTATATGCTTCGGGAGGTTCCGCGGGAGGGCTTTTAATGGGGGCCATAGTAAATCTGTGCCCGGAAATATATCATGGGGTAATAGCCGCTGTGCCCTTTGTGGATGTACTTACTACCATGTTGGACGACACCATTCCCCTGACCACAGGGGAATATGATGAATGGGGCAATCCAAACGAAAAGGAATACTATGACTATATGAAATCCTATTCGCCATATGATAATGTATCCCGGCAATTACAACCAAATTTGTTGGTCATTACAGGATTTCACGATTCCCAGGTGCAATATTTTGAACCTGCCAAATGGGTTGCAAAACTTAGGGAACATAAAATGGACAATAATTTATTGTTGTTCAATATTAATATGGATGCAGGTCATGGCGGAGCTTCGGGCCGATTTGAATCCTTAAGGGAAGTGGCCAAAGAATATGCATTTTTGTTAGATTTGGAGCATAAAATTCGATAATTAAAAAAAAAGACTAATTTTGTCCTATCAGTATTGACATAAACTGAAGTGGTTTATACTTTTTGGATTGTAGCGAAAATTAGCAATTTTGTGTCCAGTTGAAGGCTTTTTTAATCCCGAAAGCTTTCGGGAGCATAGCAGGGCTACGGAAGGAAAAAAAGTCAAAAAAATGGATACAAAAGGGCAATTTTTTAGCCAATTTTGAAAGTTTAATCCACTTCATTGAAAAATGTCGATAAGTTCTAAACCTAGAAACTGTTTATGGAACATAAGATAAACGCTTATAACAGCCTCCTGGAACTTGTAGGAAATACCCCATTAATAAAACTAAATAAAATAGCCGCCAACTTAAATGGTAATTTTTATGCCAAGGTGGAAGGTTTCAATCCCGGTCATTCTTCTAAAGATCGTATCGCCCTCTATATTATTGAAGAGGCGGAGAGAAGGGGAATATTAAGAAAGGGGAGTACCATAATAGAAACGACTTCGGGAAATACGGGTTTTAGCATTGCCATGATCAGCATCATAAAGGGTTATGAATGTATCTTGGCGGTAAGTTCAAAATCGTCCAAGGATAAAATAGATATGTTGAGGTCTATGGGGGCCAAAGTTTATGTATGCCCGGCACACGTAAGTGCCGATGATCCTAGATCTTATTACGAGGTGGCCAAAAGACTGCACGGGGAAACGGAGGGTTCCATATATATCAATCAATATTTTAACGAGTTAAATGCCGAGGCCCATTATAAAAGTACGGGACCCGAAATTTGGGATCAGACCAACGGACATATTACGCATTTGGTAGCCTGTAGTGGTACGGGCGGCACCATTTCAGGAACCGCAAAATATCTTAAGGAGAAAAATCCCAATATACGTGTAATCGGGGTGGATGCCTACGGTTCCGTTCTTAAGAAATACCATGAGACCGGCGAGTTGGACACCAAAGAAATTTATCCGTACCGTATTGAAGGGCTGGGTAAAAATTTGATACCTACCGCTACCAATTTTAGCGTAATAGATGAATTTATTAAGGTTACCGATGAAGAAAGTGCCCATACGGCGAGGGAGATATCGAGAACGGAGGGACTCTTCGTTGGGTATACCAGTGGTGCGGTAATGCAAGCGGTAAGGCAATTGGAAGAAATGGGGGAGTTTAACAAAAATAGCAATGTAGTGGTCATTTTTCCAGATCATGGATCCAGGTATATGAGCAAGATATACAGTGACCAGTGGATGGCCGACCAGGGCTTCTTTGACAGTAAAAATGTGGAAGAACCACAGAAAGTAGAATTTCTAAAGTAAAGGTTATGCAAAATTCATAATACAAAAAGCAGCGGTTTATAAGTCGTTGCTTTTTATGTATTAAATAAGTTGCATATGCGTATTAAAAATATATACTTTTGCAGTAATAATCAATGTAGGCTAGATGAGAGATTTATTTGACAGAATTATCGAGAATAAAGGCCCTTTGGGAAAATGGGCTTCCCAGGCAGAGGGATATTTTGTGTTTCCAAAATTGGAAGGTCCTATTTCCAATAGGATGAAGTTCCAGGGAAAGGAAGTTATTACTTGGAGTATCAACGATTACTTGGGATTGGCCAATCTGCCGGAAGTGAAGAAGGTAGATGGGGAGACGGCCCTGGAGTACGGTGCCGCTTTTCCTATGGGGGCAAGAATGATGAGCGGACATACGGAATTTCATGAACAATTGGAGCAGGAATTGGCTGCTTTTGTCAATAAGGAATCTGCCTATTTGTTGAACTTTGGTTACCAGGGAATGGTTTCTGCCATTGATGCATTGGTTTCCAAGGATGATATCATTGTATACGATGTTGATTCACATGCCTGTATCATAGATGGCGTGCGTTTGCATATGGGCAAGCGTTTTACCTTTAAGCACAATGACATAGAAAGTCTTGAGAAGAACCTGGACAGGGCCGTTAAAATGGCCGAACAGACCGGAGGGGGTATATTGGTCATATCCGAAGGGGTTTTTGGCATGCGCGGAGAACAGGGCAAGCTTAAGGAAATCGTTGCTCTTAAGAAAAAATATAATTTCAGGCTGTTCGTAGATGATGCCCACGGTTTTGGAACGTTGGGCAAAACCGGGGCAGGAGCAGGGGAGGAACAGGGAATACAGGACGATATAGATGTTTATTTTGCGACTTTTGCGAAATCTATGGCAGGAATCGGTGCCTTTTTGGCTGCAGATAAAGAGATTATAGAGTATCTTAAATACAATCTGCGATCCCAAATGTTTGCCAAATCCTTACCGATGATCTATGTAAAGGGAGCGCTTAAAAGGTTGGATATGCTGCGTACCCAGCCAGAACTCAAGGCCAAACTTTGGGAAAATGTAAATGCATTGCAGAACGGATTAAAGGAAAGGGGCTTTGATATAGGGACTACTACCAGCTGTGTTACACCGGTCTATCTTAATGGCAGTATTCCCGAAGCCATGGCGTTGGTCAAGGATTTAAGGGAGAATTTTGGTATTTTCTGTTCCATTGTAGTCTATCCCGTAATCCCTAAGGGTCTGATTTTATTGAGAATGATTCCTACGGCCACGCATACCTTGCAGGACGTATCGGAAACTTTGGAGGCCTTTTCCGTAATACGCGAGCGATTACAGAACGGTACCTATAAAAGATTGTCTGCGGCCGTAGCGGCGGCGATGGGAGAATGATATTTTTTTTATATATTAAGAAGCCGGCTTTTTTTTAAGGCTGGCTTCTTTATTTTCTATAGCTCATCTTGATTATATATAGCCACTGGGCAAAAGCCAAAGGAAAAAATCAAGAAACAGATCTTAACAACATAACGAAGTGCCCAAAGCTGAACTTTGAACTAGTTTCTGCCCACTGCTACTGCTCACTTATAGACTTTAGGCTATAGATCCTTACGATAGGTTCTTCTCCTTTTGTATATTTTAGGTCCGAAATGTTTCCATATCTGGCGAATGGCTACATTTTCTTCCAATTCAGGTGTCCTGATACATTTTTCTATACCCTTGGCCTTAAACGTCTTGTAATACTCATTGAACATTACGGCGGTAACACCCTTATTCTGGTATTCCGGAAGTACCCCTATCAAATAAAATAGGACCTCTTTGCTATTTCTTTTAGCACTTAGTAAATGAAATATGCCAAAAGGGAATAATTTCCCCCTTGCTTTTTGCAAGGCTCTTGAAAATGAAGGCATTACAATTCCAAACGCAATCAATTTATCATTTTTATCCAAGATGAATTTGATATACTCGGGATTTATAAAACTGATGTATTTTTTTTTGAAGTATTCCTTTTGAATATCGGTGATGCGTACAAAGGAAGAAAGAGAGGAATAGGTCTCGTTGAAAAGATCGAACATTTGATCTACCCAGGGCATTACATCCTTGGTTTTCTTAAAGTTCAATTCTTTTACCCCGTAACGTTTTCTTACCAGATCGTTTGCCTTTTCAAAAAATTTGGGATCCGCATTGCTGAATGGGAACCTGTTTTCCATGTATTCCTTTTCCTTTATGAACCCAAAACGTTCAAAATGGTCTTTGTAATAGGGGTGGTTGTACCAAGTGATCATGGTGCCTATTTCATCAAATCCTTCCGTGAGTACCCCCACTTTGTCCAGATTGGAAAAGCCTACAGGCCCTTCCATATAGGATAATCCATGTTCTTTTCCTATTTCCGCCACCTTATTGAAGAGTATCTCGGTAACTTCATGGTCGTCCTCAAAATCGAACCAACCGAAACGCATTTTTTTTACTTGTTGTTGGTCCACTTCCAATCTATTGATAATGGCCGCGACCCTTCCCACAATTTTGTTGCCCCTATAGGCCAGATAGAACCGGGCATCGGCATCCTTGAACACAGGGTTCTTGTTTTTATCAAAAGAATCCAGTTCGTCATTGATAATGGGAGGGACCCAATAGGGGGAATCCTTGTACAGGGAAAAGGGAAATTGTACGAAATCCCTAAGTTCCGATTTTGTTTTTGCTTCTTTTAGAATAACCATGCCATGTTTCTTACAGGGCTCAATATTAGCAATATTAATCTATAGGAAAAAGGACAAAGGTTATTTTGTTAGAAATCAATTTCGGAATCGTCCCTGTTCCTTTCTTTTTTCTTTAATTTCCGAAGTTGTTTTTTGGAAGGCCCCAGGTCTACATCCTCTGCACCGGAACCTTTGTTTTTTCCTTTGTTCTTTTTCTTCATGGCGTTCTTATTGATGGGACCGCCATTTTCGCCGCCATTTTGGTCCTCAATGGCCTTCACCTTGTCTTTGTGCATGTCCAACCTATAGGAAAATCCCATTCCGGCAAAGATCCTGCTGGGCGTATTTTTAAAACTGGCACCCAAGTTCATATCCACCTGCATATTTTCACCCAACAAATGGGCCACCCCGCCCCTTAAAAGTACGTCGGAATACCGATCACTTTTTATACCTTGGTTCTCTACAAAGACACTCCATTTGGGATCCCTAAAGGCATGCGATAGGGAAATGCTGTAGTTCCATTCGGGAAAATCGGTTCCCAACCTGTCATAGGCAATATTGGAAATAAGTACAAACCTTGGGGTCAGCCTACTTTGGGTAGCGACCATTACCCTGGGGGATACGGAGGGGTCACCACTATAAAACGGGTTATCGCCCAATACAAAATTGGCGCCTGCGTAGACCGATATGGCCGGGATTAGGTTTTTTAGCCTAAACCTGTGGTTTGCCTTCCAGCTATAAAGATTGGGCTTGTTGTTTTCCGGATTTTTGAAAGGGTCGTAAACCAAATATTTTAACCCGATCCTGTTTCTGGAAAAATCGGTGTTCGTAATTTCTACTCCTGTGTTGGTATATGTTTTATTTTGGTTGTCGAAGGTACCTTCATAATTCAGTTCCAAGGTTTCAAAAAGTAGGCCATATCGCAATGATAGATCGGCTCCAAAAATATTGGATTCGGTAGCCAGCTTGGAGTGGTCCTGCTGTTCATAAGCAATGCCGACTTCGGCCTGTAAAACGTTGGTGCCTATGGCGTATGCACTTACGGATTGTCCGGGGCGGTTAGAATTGATGACATCGGTGTATTGTGAAAATGCGGCCCATGGAATAGCAAAAATTCCAAATATTAGTATTTTCATCAGTCGTTTCTTGGAAACATTATACTCCATAGGTACTATTTTATTATTATTTTAAGACTTTTGCACTATTAATACAACGTTAGAATTGTACTTTTGATATAAAATTTGTCAACTAATTATGGGTTTTTTAAAAACGGTACTAATTGTACTCTTAGTATACTATTTGTTTAAAATGCTGGCCAAATGGTTTGCCCCTAAATTGTTTAGGTACGCAGCAAAGAAGACCGAGGAACATATTAAGGAAAGGTTTGAAGGTTTTGCAGGCCAGCAAACCCAAGACGAAGAGCAAATAGGCGACGTTATCATAGATAAAAAAACTACCAAGAAAAAGAACAGCTCAAAAAATGTTGGAGAATACATAGATTTTGAGGAAATTGAATAACCTTTTACCATAACCGAACATGAGAAACGGTCCTAGAACCTTTTTTATCCATTTTTTTGTAACCGTATTTTTTGTAATTGTAGCGCTGGCCTATTTCCATCCCGTACTTCAGGGGAAGGCGATCGAACAATCCGATATTGTCCAATTTACAGGGATGGCCAAAGAACAAAACGATTTTCGAAAGAAAACGGGGGAGGAGCCGTATTGGACCAATAGTGCCTTTGGCGGAATGCCCACCTATCAATTGGGAGCTTATTATCCCCATGATTATATAAAAAAATTGGATAGGATTATCCGATTTTTACCTAGGCCTGCAGATTATCTTTTTATATATCTTATCGGTTTTTATATTTTGCTGTGTTGTCTAAAGGTAGACTATAAATTGGCGGTATTGGGTGCACTTGCCTTTGGTTTTTCTACCTATATGATCATTATATTGGGGGTAGGGCATAACGCAAAGGCACATGCCATTGGCTATTTGCCCATGCTCTTGGGGGGAATTATTTTGGTTTTTAGAAAGAAATACCTCTGGGGGTTTCTTTTAACGGCCATTGCCATGGCCTTGGAAGTGGGGGCCAACCATTACCAGATGACCTACTATTTTATGCTGTTGGTACTTGTTCTTGGGGTTGTCTATCTAGTGGATGCCATTAAGAAAAAGAAATTGAAACATTTTGGTATTTCCGTTGGAATCCTGGTTTTGGCGGTATTGTTGGGAATAACCGCCAATGCTACCAGTTTATTGGCCACTAAGGAATATGCGGATTGGAGTACAAGGGGAAAATCCGATCTCACCATAACTGCTAACGGAGCACCCAAAGAAAGCGGTTCCGGTCTGGACCGGGAATATATTACCCAATTTAGTTATGGAATTGTAGAATCCCTTAATTTGTTTGTTCCAAGACTGTTCGGTGGTTCCGGGGGCGAGGACCTGGGAACCGATTCCAAAACTTACGATTTTTTGACCGAGAATGGGATTTCCAGGACCAAGGCATTGGATTTTACCAGTGCCCTGCCCCTTTACTGGGGAGACCAGCCTATAGTTGCGGCCCCTGCCTATATCGGGGCCGTAGTGTTTTTCCTCTTTGTTTTGGGACTATTTTTGGTGAAAGGGAAAGTAAAATGGTGGCTTTTGGGAGGTACTCTAATGTCATTGTTGCTTTCCTGGGGCAAAAATTTTAGCCTTTTGACCGATTTTATGATCGATTATTTTCCTTTGTACAATAAATTTCGGGCAGTTTCATCCATTCAGGTCATTCTGGAGCTTTGCGTTCCCGTACTGGCCATCCTTGCCTTGGTTCAGCTCTTGGATTCCAAGGGGGATACTTCCAAGAAGTTAAAGGATCTAAAATTAACGGTATTCATTACCTTGGGGATAGGAGTGCTTCTTTTTCTGGTGAAGGGCATGTTCGGTTTTGCCGGGCAGAACGATGAAACCTATCGCCAGTATTATGGCGATGACATTGTTTCCCTAATAGTGGCCGATCGGAAGGCCGTATACAATTCGGATATTTTTAGGTCGCTGGTCTATGTTGTTCTTGCAGCTTTGGTTATCTGGTTCCATTTAAAAAATAAATTGAAACAAAATTTGGTGATCGTTCTATTGGGGGCGTTGTTGGTGTTCGATTTGGTAGGAGTGGCCAAGCGATATGTAAACGAGGACGATTTTGTGGCCCAAAGAAGAATGTTGGAACCTTTTCAGGAAACGGATATGGATAAACAGATAGCACAGGATACTACTGTTTTTCGGGTATATGATCCATCGGAGATTGGAGGGGGAGGGCGTACCGCATATTTTCACCAGTCCATTTGGGGATACCACGCCGCCAAACCGGCGGGGATACAGGAGTTGTTCGATTTCCATATTTCCAAGAACAACGTTAAGGTGCTGAGTATGCTCAACGTTAAATACGTGGTACAGCAGGATGAAGAAGGTAGGAACTATCCTGCCCTAAATCCCGATGCCAATGGCAATGCTTGGTTTATTGATGGGTTGGTACCGGTTCTTAATGCCAATGATGAAATAATGGCGTTGGATACCTTGGATGTAAAGCATAAGGCGGTCTTTGACAAATCGAAGTTCGGAAGTATTGGAGAGCTTAACTTCAAGACCGATTCTACCGCGGTGATAAAATTGGTAGAATACCAACCCAATCATTTGACCTATAGTTCCAATAATACCAACCCAGGGGTGGGCGTATTTTCCGAAATGTACTATCCCCATGGTTGGAATGCCTATATTGACGGGGAGTTAAAGGAATACTTTAAAGTGAATTATGTTTTGAGGGCCTTGGAAATACCGGCGGGGAAACATAAAATAGAGTTTAGGTTCGAGCCAAGCCTAATTAAGATGGGAGGAAACATAACCATGGCCAGTTCCATAATATTGGTCTTGGTGCTCTTCTTTGGAATTGGCCATGCTTTTTGGACCGCCAGAAAAAAACCGACCACTTAATGCAAAGGGTACTCATCATCACTTATTATTGGCCCCCTGCAGGCGGACCTGGAGTACAGCGGTGGTTGAAATTTGTAAAGTACCTTAGGGATTTTGATATAGAGCCTATAGTCTATATTCCGGAAAACCCCAATTATCCTATCATAGACGAATCCTTATTGGATGAAGTTCCGACAGGAATAAAAATATATAAAAAGCCCATATATGAGCCCTATGGCTTTGCCCGATTATTTTCCAAAAAGAAGACCAAAAAGATCAGTGCCGGCATCATCAATTCCAAAAATCAATCCCTTGTAGAAAAAGTGTTGTTATGGATACGGGGAAATCTGTTTATTCCGGATGCCAGAAAATTTTGGATCAAACCGTCGGTTAATTTTTTGATGGATGTCATTGAAAAAGAAAATATAGGAACGGTCATAACGACCGGCCCCCCACATAGCCTGCATCTTATTGGCCTTGAACTAAAAAAAAGTACCAAAATTAGGTGGATAACGGATTTTAGGGATCCGTGGACCTCTATCGGCTACCATAAAAAATTAAAACTGACGAAGGCTTCGCAGGCCAAGCATAAACAGCTGGAGCATTTGGTACTGAATGAAGCCAATAAGATTATTGTGACCAGTAATACTACCGGGAAGGAGTTTTCCAAAATCACCCAAAAACCTATTACCGTTATTACCAATGGATACGATTCAAACAAGGATGGTCCTGTAGCCTTGGACGTTGATTTTACCATTTCCCATATCGGATCCCTGCTTACGGGGAGAAACCCTTTGAACCTCTGGAAGGCCCTATCGGAATTGATTTACGAATATCCCGATTTTAAAAAATGTTTCAAACTGCAGCTGGCGGGCGTTATTAGTTCGGACGTTTTGGAGAGCATTTATTTTTATGGCCTGCAACCTTATACCCATTTACTTGGATATCTTTCCCATGATGAAGCACTACAATATCAAAAGAAGTCGCAGGTGCTATTGCTGATCGAGATAGATGCTGAAGAGACCCAAGGCATTATTCCCGGAAAAGTATTTGAGTATATGGCATCAAAAAGGCCTATCTTGGGCGTGGGTCCTGCCCACTGGGAAGTAGCAGATCTTATTGCGGAATCCAATACAGGTAAGGCCTATACCTACCTACAGTTTAATGAATTAAAAAGTACGCTGCTGCAATGGTTCCAAGAATATAAAAAAGAACAATTGGCCTTGCCTAAGGCAATCGTTGAACAATACCATAGAAGGGAATTAACGGCAAAGTTGTCCAAGTATCTGGCATGGGAATAGTCTTAAAACAATCATTGAACAATACTTTGATTACCTATAGCGGTTTTGCCATAGGGGCATTGAACCTACTTTTTTTATATACACGGTTCTTAACCGACGAATATTTTGGCCTAGTGAATGTAATTCTTTCAGCATCATCCGTTTTAATGCCGCTATTGGCCTTTGGGATTCCGAACGCCATGGTAAAATATTTTTCGGGTTTCCAGAATAATAATGGAATGGACGGTTTTTTGACCCTAATGATTGTAATGCCCTTACTACTTATAGTACCTATTGGCGCCATTTCCTATTTGGCCAATGAGACCATTGGCGATTTTTTGTCCAAGGAAAACCCTATAGTAAAAGGGTATGTGTGGCATATTTTTATTATTGGTGTGGCAATGGCCTATTTTGAAGTGTTTTATGCCTGGGCAAAGGTTCAGATGAAGTCGGTTTTCGGTAACTTCATGAAGGAAGTCTTCAGCAGAATAACGATTACAATATTACTTTTGTTGGTTTATTTGGACTTGATCTCGGTACTTGCCTTTCTTAATGCCATGGTGGGGATGTATATTGTTAGAACCCTTATAATGCAGGCCTACGCCTTAAGGTCGCTCCGTTTAAGGCTCGATTTTAATTTTCCTGCCAATACCCGTGAAATTATTAATTACAGCACACTTATTATTTTGGGAGGATCTGCGGCAATAGTCCTGTTGGAGGTGGATAAGGTAATGATCAACCAATTCATAGAAATTAAAAATGTGGCCTATTACAGTGTGGCCGGGTATATTGCTACAGTTATTGCGGTTCCTTCCCGGTCCATGCACAACATTACCTACCCTTTAACTGCGGAAATCCTTCATAAGAAGGATATCAAGGCGCTTAAAACATTATATCAAAAGAGTTCGCTTACCTTGTTTATCGTATCCGGTCTCCTATTTATTTTGATTGTTCTCAATTTAAATGATCTGTATAAATTGTTGCCCCAATCTTATCGGGGCGGATATGTAATTGTTTTTATCATTGGGTTTGCCAGGGTATATGATGCCCTTTTGGGCAATAACAATGCTATAATGTACAATTCGGATTTTTATAGGGCCTTGCTCCTTATGGGGGTCGCTTTGGCCGTTCTTACCATTTTATTGAACCTTTGGCTGATCCCTAAATACGGTTTGGACGGTGCGGCCATAGCCAGTTTTATGGCTTTTTTTATTTACAATACGATAAAATTGGGATTTGTTAAATTGAAATTTGGTATCCAACCCATAACAAAAGAGACCTTTAAGGTGGTATTTCTGCTGATAGCGTTATTGGCTGTTTTTTACTATATATCATTTCCTTTTCACCCGGTGGTGAACATTGCCATAAAAAGTATGTTGATACTGTTTTGTTATGTTTTCGTGTTATATCGTTATAGAATTTCCGAAGACGTATTTGGGGCCATCTCCTTTTATTTGGGAAAGTTGTGGGGTAAAAGATAGGAGGGCGTCAAGTGGCTTCGCCCCCGACATTTTAGACAACGGCACGGGCGGACAGGTTTAAAACTCGATTATCGAGTAAATTACTCCAGGGCAAGTCCGTGGGCATTAACCCCCCCCCTTATAAAGTAAAACCCCGCAGGAACGAATTCGCTACGGGGCTAAACAACCAACCAACCTAAAAACTATCTTTAATTACTTCTGGCACTTCTTCCTCTACTGGAAGTCGTTGAAACTTGTCTTGCACTGCTGGAACCTGACTTTGTTACCGACCTTCCCGATTGTACGGTTGGTCGTTTTACAGTAGAATTTCTTACAGACGAACTACTATTACTTCTAGTTGAAGAACTTCTGCTGATCGTCGTATTTCTTGGGCTAGTGCTCACTTCTTTTTTTACTACTGTTCTGGCATTTCCTGAAGGTCCGGATACAACTGCCTTGCTCCTTGTTATAGAACTTCCACTACCATTGCTGTTCCTCGTAGTGGTCGTTCTACTTACGGTTCTTTGAACATTGCTTTTATCGTTGGGACGGACGGTAGCGCTTCTGGAAACAGAATTGTTGGTATTGGCACTGGGCGAACTGCTCCTTACAGTGGTGCTTCGTTTTATGGTACTATTTCCATTAACGTTACTGCGTTGTGTTGTAGTTCTTGAAACAGTATTATTGTTTCTTAACCCCTTACTGCTATTGACCACAGACCTATTGGATCTTAGATTGTTGGCTCTAAGCCCATTATCCCTAACGGCCACTCTTTTGTCGTTTCTATAAATGGTACTTCTTGTATTATGATGCCCTTTGTCATACTTGTAATAGTGTCCTATTTTGGCATATGCTTTTCTGTGGTTGTGAACATAAGGTCTGTAATAGGTATATCTGACCGGTTCGTAATATCTTCTATAGGGACTGCCAAATACTAGACAAAATCCTAAGGCCGGTCTTACAAAATAACTGTGGAAAGGGCTGTATACATAGTGCCTGTTATAAACATTGATGAACCCCCTGTGATGGCTATAAAGTCCACGGTTGTTATAGTAAACATATAGACCGCCAACTCTGGATACCCTACCACTATTATAGTTGATATTTACATCCCCAATTTGCGTAACCCTACCATAATAATCGTAGTATATGGGAACATTCTCAATTTGTATAACGGCACCGTAATCGTCATACTGTACATAAGGATTATAATCGTAACCGGAATTAAAAGTTATATTGGTGTGGCCAAAATTTACATTGGCATTTATACTACCTCTATTATCGATATAGAAATCGAATTCCCCATCAGGATAAACAGAAAATGTGATGCCATTTTCCACGAAAATGAATGAGTTGTTATTTCTATATGTATTGCTTGTGGCAACCCTATCTTCCGTTGAAGCTGCCTTGGAACCTGTAGTACCTAATATAAGCGCTGTAAAAAGGAATATTAAATTTCTCATGATATAAGGTTTTAGTTTTGAATGAAACTATTTACATTCAATATGTATATACCAAACAGCGTGCCAAAAAAATAACGAATAATGTAAAATATTGATTTTAAATTGTTTACGGTTACAAGTCAAGGGCCAAGAGGCAGTAAACAGTAGCCAGTTTCAGGTTTCCAGTTTCTATGAATTGAGAACATAGTATTGAGTATTGGGATTAAATAGTCTTCAGTGGGCAGTGACAGTTGGCAGATTAACGGATTAAAAGCAATAAAAACTCCTTCTACTGAAAAGGGAAGGTGGCCTCGACGGAGGAGAAGACGGAAGGGGTGGAAGGTTTCAGGTTCAAGGTTTAAGGACATCTAGTATCTAGTATCCAGCATAACATCCAGTATCTAGCATCTCAATTCTAACATCTATTGGTACAATTTCTCCCTTAAATACTTTGCCGTATAGGAGGTCTTGTTCTTTGCAACAAATTCAGGGGTTCCCTGTACCAATAGTTCCCCTCCCTTATTTCCTCCGTCCGGACCTAAGTCTATGATGTAATCGGCACATTTGATCAAGTCTATATTGTGTTCTATTACAATTATGGAATGTCCTTTGGCGATCAAGGCATCAAATGATCTGAGCAATTTTTTGATATCATGGAAATGGAGCCCAGTAGTAGGTTCATCAAAAATAAACAAGGCCTTGTCCTTGGTATTCCCTTTAACTAAAAATGAGGCCAGCTTAATACGTTGTGCCTCACCTCCGGAAAGGGTAGAGGAGGACTGCCCCAAGGTTACATATCCCAATCCGACCTCTTGAAGTGGCCTCAGTTTGGTTACAATTTTGGATTGATCGTTTTTGTCAAAGAAGGCTATGGCATCATCAATGGTCATATTAAGGACATCATCTATATTGGCGTCTTCAAATTTTACTTCCAATACTTCTTTTTTAAATCTTTTTCCGTTGCAGGTTTCGCATTCCAAGTGCACATCGGCCATGAATTGCATTTCTACGGTAATCTCTCCTTCACCTTTACATTTTTCGCACCTACCACCGTCAACATTAAAAGAAAAATGTTTGGCCTGATATCCTCTTAATTTGCTCAATTTCTGGTTGGCAAATAGATTACGGATATCGTCATAGGCCTTTATGTAGGTTACGGGGTTGGATCTGGAGGAACGGCCAATGGGGTTTTGATCAACATATTCCACGTGCTTTAGGGATTGAAATTTACCTTCCACAGCACTGTACTGTCCCGCTTTTTCTCCGTAGCCTCCAAGTTCCTTAAGAATTATAGGATAAAGTAATTTTTTCACCAAAGTACTTTTTCCACTGCCGGATACTCCGGTTATTACCGTTAGGACGTTCAATGGAAAGGTAACATCAATATTTTTAAGGTTATTTTCCCTGGCTCCTTTTATTTCTATAAAATTTTTGAAAGGTCTTCTTGTTTTTGGAACTTCAATTTCCTTACTTCCATTTAGATAGGCCGCTGTAAGTGAATTGGATTTTAGAATTTCGGCCATGGTTCCCTGGGCAACCACCTCTCCGCCGTGTGTACCCGCTTTCGGACCAATATCGATCACCTCGTCCGCCGCTTTCATAATATCCTCATCGTGTTCCACAACAATTACGGTATTTCCCAGATCGCGCAACGATTTTAGAACGGTAATCAGGTTTTCGGTATCCTTGGGGTGAAGGCCAATACTGGGTTCGTCCAGGATATACATGGAGCCGACCAAACTGCTTCCCAAGGAGGTTGCCAAATTTATTCGTTGACTTTCCCCACCGGACAGGGAATTGGATTTCCTGTTCAATGTTAAATAATTAAGTCCGACATTATTCAGGAACCCCAATCTATTTTGAATTTCCTTAAGTAATCTATCGGCAATTTTTTCTTCGTTGGAATCAAGATTAATGTTTTTAAAGAATTCTATCAGATCTTCTATTGGCAGTTCTACAAGGTCGGAAATGGATTTTCCTGAAATTTTTATATAGTCGGTTTCCTTTCGTAGACGCTTTCCCTTGCAGTTACTGCATTTGGTTTTACCACGATAACGGGATAGCATTACCCGATTCTGTATTTTATAGCTTTTTTCTTCCAGGCCTTCAAAAAATTTATGGATACCGGTAAAATGGCTGTTACCGTCCCAAACAAGTTGCTTTTGTTCATCGGATAGCTGATACCAGGGTTTATGTATCGGAAAATCGAATTTGTAGGCCACATTCACCAATTCGTCCCTATACCACCCCATACTTTCCCCACGCCATGGGAAAATGGCGTTCTCATATACAGAGAGGGAAGTGTTGGGAACTACCAGGTCTTCATCTATACCGATAACATCTCCATATCCTTCACATTTGGGACATGCCCCATAAGGGTTGTTGAAGCTGAACAAGTGGACATTGGGTTCCAGGAATTGAAGGCCGTCCAGTTCAAATTTATTACTAAAATGGATATTTTTGCCCGTTACCGGTTCTTGAACAATACATTCACCCTTTCCTTCAAAAAAGGCCGTATCAATGGCGTTGCCCAATCTATTGAAAAAATCCTCATCGTTTTTATATATAATTCGGTCTACCACCAGTTCAAATTCCCGACCTATATCCTTTAGATCTTCATCTATCCTGGTTACCTCACCATTGTGCAATATCCTTGCAAATCCCTGCTTGGAAAACAATTGGAGCGATTTATAGGGATCCCTATCTGCACTAATCTTAATAGGGGCAAGCAAAAGCAATTTTGTACCTTCTTCAAAAGATTTAATATGCTCAACTACATCCGAAACCGTATGCTTTTTAACCTCATTACCGGATATTGGGGAAAAAGTTCTGCCAATGCGTGCAAACATTAATTTTAAATAGTCATAAATTTCGGTAGTAGTCCCTACCGTAGATCTGGGATTGGTGGAATTTACTTTTTGTTCAATGGCAATGGCCGGAGCTATCCCTTTAATATAATCCACTTTGGGCTTGTCCAATTTCCCTAAAAATTGTCTGGCATAGGAGGATAGACTTTCCACATATCGTCTTTGTCCTTCGGCATAAAGGGTATCGAAGGCGAGACTGGATTTTCCCGAACCGGACAATCCCGTAATCACCACTAGTTTATTCCGTGGTATTACAACATCGATATTCTTTAAATTATGGAGTTTTGCCCCTTTTATTATAATATTATACTTGGGATCAACGTCTGTTATAGTGGTCATGCTCGTATTTAAGTCTGCAAAGATACGATATGTGAATTTTATTCGCTAGTAGCCTTTCACCTATAACTAAATAATATTCAATGAAGGAAAGTAGTTTGATTGGATATAATTTTTTTTATATTTGATGCATAATATACCCTAAATAGCCTATACGTAACAAAATTACTTTTTTAAAAATCTAGTTCAAATGCACTTGTAAGTCATAACAGGTATGGCATTTTGACCTCAAAAAAGTAATTTGTATGGAACTATTGATAGAAGATTCGGTATTGGTAAAGAACTACATGAACGGGGACGAAAGAGCCCTGGAAAAACTAATAGACCGCCACAACCAACGCCTTAGCAGTTTTATTTATTCCAAAGTACAGGACCGGGAAGCTACGGAAGATATTTTTCAGGATACCTTTATAAAGGTGATACGAACCCTAAAGAAGGGCAATTATAATGAGGAGGGAAAATTTTTGCCCTGGGTAATGCGTATCTCCCATAATCTGATCATCGATTATTACAGGAAGAGTAAGCGAATGCCCAGATTTGAAGGAAACAATGAATTTAATATTTTCTCCATTATAACCGATGATCAGTTAAATGCTGAAAGACGGCTTATTAAGGACCAAATAGACCAGGATCTGATCGTTCTTATCAAGGAATTGCCAAAAGATCAGATGGAAGTTTTGGAAATGCGGCTATACAAGGACATGAGTTTTAAGGAAATATCGGAGAATACGGGAGTTAGTATCAATACGGCCCTGGGCAGAATGCGCTATGCACTTATCAACCTTAGGAAGATTGTAGAAAAGAACAACATTATTTTAACGAATTAATAGGCCTTATATCCGCTTTTAGTTAATTTCTTCATAACACTTACGTTATTTACAATAACAATATATAATTATGGGGAAATCCAACGTTACTAAAAAGGTCAATTGTAAACTAATGTCTACACGTAGGTCCAAGATAGATTTTTTGTTGAATTACTCCAAATCACTTTACATTATTAAAAGTGATAAGGGGAATGACGAACTGGATGAGCATTGTTTAAACTAGGATTTCTATATTTTACGGACCTACTATAACATAATGGTGTACTTAAGTACCCATGTGCAGTGTCTTGAACGGCAATATCCTAAAAATGGACTTTCCATATTCTTTACGCACTGTAGCCGCTTTCCTTAGCATTATATCTGTAAAGCCATATAAAGGAAATAGATATCAAAGCATATTCTATATTCATTAATTAGTTGGCCAACCTGGCAAAAACAGATGGACTTACCTTTTAATTCCTTTGGGCATTGCAACTTCATTTTAGACCGATTATTATATGTAAAATAAGAAAATTGGCATTTGACATCAATTAACGGTGGTTTTACAACATAGTTTTTTGCACACCTTACCATTTATATACTTTTATCCTGTTGCTGATTACTAAGGAAGATTTTTAAGTCTTCCCCCAAGGAAGGAGCAACAAAAAGTCCGAACCGAAAGGAGAGGCCCCCTAGTTTAACCAAAAACAATATTTTGTATGGAACTGCAAATTGATGACTCAGTATTAGTAAAGGATTATATTAATGGTAATGAAAAAGCCTTGGAGATTTTGATCAACAGGCATAACCAACGTATCAGTAGCTTTATTTATTCAAAAGTATTGGACCGGGATGTTTCGGAGGACATTTTTCAGGATACCTTTATTAAAGTGATCAAAACCTTGAAAAAGGGGAATTATAGCGAGGAAGGCAAGTTTTTGCCCTGGGTAATGCGAATAGCCCATAATTTGGTAATCGATCACTTTAGAAGAAATAAAAGAATGCCAATGTTTGAGGGGAATGACGATTTTAACATTTTTTCCGTAATCGGTGATGATAAATTGAATGTAGAAAAACAACTTATCAAGGACCAGATAGATTCCGATCTTACCTTATTGATCGAAGAATTACCTGATGATCAGAAAGAAGTACTCTTAATGCGTATTTACAGGGACATGAGCTTTAAGGAAATTTCAGAAAACACTGGCGTTAGTATCAACACGGCCTTGGGAAGAATGAGATATGCACTTATCAATCTCAGAAAAATAATTGAAAAACATAATATCGTTTTAACGAATTAATAGGTCATAGGACGAACTGGACAATATTTCCATTTTAGTGGCGTTATCATAACATAACAATACTATAATCCTATGGAAAAAATTTACTCTGAGAATCAACACACGTGTAAACTTGCCAAAGCTAGTAATGAAACCATTAAGTTTTTGATCGGCTATTCCAAATCTTTGCAAATAGTTGAATATGGCAATATTCAATTCGAAAATAATTTAAACTAGAGTGTTTTGTTAATGCTATTATGTTGGTTAAGTCGTCGTTATTTTTTATCTGGACGAGGCAAAAAATAGTTGCATAGCCATAGCTACGGAACCCTTTTTTAACGATGGTCAGGTGAAAAAGAACAAGACTTGGGGTGACTAGAATAGGGTTAACAGGACACTAAACTATAAAATCCCAACTTCTTAGCTGGGATTTTTTGTTTTGTAATAGGCATCCAAAACCTTTTTTCTTCCTATTGTTTTGGTTATGATGTCTTTTTCCAAATTCCACCCTCTGGCAGGGGAATATTCCCTTCCGTACCATATGATCTGCAAATGCAGGTCGTTCCACAATTCTTTGGGAAACAATCTTTTTGCATCTTTTTCCGTTTGAACTACATTTTTACCGTTGGAAAATCCCCATCGGTACATAAGCCTATGTATGTGGGTATCCACGGGGAAAGCCGGTATGCCAAAGGCTTGGGAGACCACAACACTGGCCGTTTTGTGACCTACTGCGGGCAATTGTTCCAATAGTTCCATTTCCTGGGGAACCTGTCCGTCATATTTTTCTATCAATATTTTGGATAGCCCATAAATACCTTTCGATTTCATTGGCGATAGTCCGACCGGTTTTATGATTTCCCTTATTTCATCCGGTGTCATTTTTACCATGTCGTACGGATTGTCTGCCTCGGCAAATAGTATAGGGGTAATCTGGTTTACCCTTACATCCGTACTTTGTGCGGACAATAGTACTGCGATAAGCAATGTGTAAGGGTCTTTATGGTCTAGGGGAACGGGGATGGTGGGGTATATTTTTTGTAAAGTTTCAATGGTAAAGTTTACTTTTTCCGCTTTGGTCATTTATGCGTAATTTTATAAAAATATAAATTTACTTAAAATTTAATTATGCAAACTTTAAAAGTAGGGGATAGGGTACCCGAATTTTCGGCCCATGATGAGAACGGCAATATTATTAAGCTTTCCGATTATAAGGATAAAAAATTAATCGTCTTTTTCTACCCTAAGGCAAGTACTCCGGGTTGTACGGCCGAAGCCTGTAATTTAAGGGACAATTACAAAGAGTTGAAATCGCAGGGGTATGAGCTTTTGGGGGTAAGTGCCGACTCCCGGAAACGACAAATGAATTTTAAAAATAAATATCAATTCCCCTTTCCATTGTTAGCGGATGAAGACCATACCGTTATTAATACTTTTGGTGTATGGGGCCCAAAGCAGTTTATGGGAAAAAAATATGATGGTATTCACAGAATGACCTTTGTTATAAACGGGGACGGAGTTGTGGAGAAGGTAATTGACAAGGTAAAGACCAAGGATCACGCTGCACAATTATTTTAAGCGACGGGAAAACAAGGAGCAGTCCTATCCTAAGCCTACCGGTTTTGGACTGCCTCTTTAATATAGCAAAAGCAGTTTAGACTTTTTCCTTTTCTTCCTCCATGGGTTTGCGGATAAAGAGTTTTTTCTTTTTTATTATTTCTGCTATTCCCTCCGGAAGTACGGATTCCCATCCTTCTTCCCCGTTCATTATTTTTTTGAGAACATCCCTGGAGAAAACATGTAATATTTCCGGATCGTAATCTATGATGTCCATCACTTTTCCATTGTACTTGAAGAATTTGTACAATTCTTTCATTCTGGGGTGGACTTTAATGGTGTTACTTGTCATAATCTGTCCGGTTTCCTCATTGCGCATAGGGTATAGGTACACTTTAAGATCTTTAAAGAACAACTTACCAAAGGCTTCCAGGATACCACCGCTTAAATGACGATAATATTTTTCATCAAAAATATCGACCAAATTGTTGACCCCCATGGTAAGGCCTATCTTGGATTTGGTATAATTGCTAAAATATTCAACCAGTTTGAAATACTCCTGAAATTTAGATATCATTACCGTATGGCCCAAGGAACACAATAGTTCTGCCCGATCCATAAAATCCTGTTCATCAATTTCCCCGGAAGCGCGTAGGTTGGAAAGGGTAATTTCAAAAATAACGACGGTATTTTCCTCTTCTACACTTGGTTCCCTGATGAATATTTCATAGGATTTTTTGAACATATCCATATTTACCTTGGTCACCGGTCTAAAGCTACCGCGCAGGGCCAAAATATTTTTTTTGTAAAGCATGGTCGCCGGCAAAAGATTATTGCCATCGGGTCCGAACATTACGGCATCGGTCATATCGTTTTTAACGAGCTGTAAACTCATCAGCCTATTGTCTACTTCGGCAAAATCCGGTCCGGAAAAATTGACCATATCTATTTCAACGGTATCCTTGTCGATGTGGTCATATAGGTACTTTAGTAATTTTCTAGGCTTGTCGTATTTATAAAATGCGCCATAAATAAGATTGACCCCAACAATACCCAAGGTTTCCTGTTGCAACCTCGCTTCATTTTGTTTGAAACGGATATGTAGGATAATTTCGTTCAATTCTTTTTGCTTGGGATCCAACTGATATCGGATCCCGATCCATCCATGACCTTTGTATCTCTTTGAAAAATCAATAGTAGCAACGGTATTGGCATAGGAGAAAAACAATCTGTCCGGATGTTTTTCCCGGCTTATCCTATTGTCCATGTTTTCCATTTCATGGGCCAACATCTTTTTTAACCTGGACTGGGTTACGTACCTGCCATCTTCCTCAATACCGTAAATGGCATCGCTAAAATCCTTGTCGTATGCACTCATCGCTTTTGCAATGGTACCTGAAGCGCCGCCCGACTTAAAAAAATGACCGGAAGTCTCCTGTCCTGCACCTATTTCGGAAAACGTACCGTAAATATCCGGATTTAAGTTTATCCTTAAGGTTTTTGCCTTAATGGAGGGGACATTGGTAAAAGCCACTTCTTTCTTAAAAATATTGGACATAGCGTCTTGTTTACTTGTAGCAAAGTTAAAAAGTTTGGGTTATCTATTAAATAAAATAGTTATAAATTTGGATTAAATAAATAGCGGCTTGAAAATAACTTTTCTAGGTACTGGAACATCTCAGGGAATCCCCGTAATAGGGAGTAAACACCCTGTTTGTTTAAGTAATAATCCTAAGGATAAACGGCTACGGGTTTCTGTAATGGTTTCTTGGGACTCCTATAATTATGTAATAGATTGTGGCCCCGATTTTAGACAGCAGATGCTGGTCAATAATGTAGTAAGGATCGATGGAATTTTATTTACGCACGAGCATTCCGACCATACCGCTGGAATAGACGATATCAGGCCATTTTTTTTTAGACAGGGCGATATTCCCATCTATGCCCATGAACGGGTCGTTGCCTCCATCAAAGAACGGTTCGATTATATATTCGCCGATGAAAATCGATATCCCGGCGCTCCGGCCGTAGAGATCAATACCATTAAAAATAACAGGCCGTTCAGGATAGGAAACCTGATGGCCATACCTGTTGAGGCACAGCACAATAGATTACAGGTTTTTGGGTTTAGAATACAGGACTTTGTGTATCTGACCGATGTGAAGAGTATGGAAAAGTTGGAATTGGAAAAAATAAAGGGGGTAAATACATTGGTAGTCAACGCCCTGCGTATAGAACCCCACCATTCACATTTCAATTTGGAGGAAGCTTTGGAGTTTATTGATATCGTAAGGCCTAAAACTGCATATCTGACCCATATTAGCCACTTATTGGGCTTTCATGACGAGGTTGAAAAACAGCTTCCCGACAATGTGCATTTGGCCTATGACAATTTGGTTATAGAGGTGTAAACAATCCTAGGTAGGACAATACAGGAAAAAATATAATATAAAAAAGTATTAAACAATTAAATAGAAAATAAGGGAATGAAACATAAGATTTATCTGTATTTGTTCATATTCGTAGCCTTAATAGCACTATATCAATTTGTAAGTACCAATAATATGGTGAAGACAAAAAACGCTAAATTGGAAGCACAGGAGGAAAAGCTTTCCCAGTTGGAGGACTCCGTACAGAAATTGCATATAAAGGTTTTGGACAGCCAATATTTTTCTTTGGAAAACAATGATGATGCCCTGGCGTATTACGATCACTTAAATTTAAAGGATCCCAGTGGTTATATATCGGATAAGTTATTGGAAACCAACGAGAGTAAAGGGGACAACCCTCTGATCCCTTATGAGGGTATGGAAAACGATTTTAAAATAAACAAGATCAATATTTTAAACCATAAATGGATATTGGCCGATTTCTCGGACGGGAAGTATTGGGGGGAAATACTGATCAAGTATGAACTTAAGGACGATCTTGGTGTGGATTTTTCATTGATGGATCATTTATTGTATACCCGTAGCAATTAGATCTTATCCTGTAACCACGACTTGAAGGAATGGAAATTCTGGGGGGCCACGCCATGGCCCACCGGGAATTCCTCATATACATGGTCGATCTTTAAATCTTCTAAAATATCGGGGGCCTGCTGCGCCCAGACAACAGGAATTACCTGATCTACACTTCCGTGGGAAACATAGATCTTTAGGTTTTTGAAGCTCTTTTCCTTATAATTCTTCAAAATTATGTTTTCATTGATATAACCGCTAAGGGCAATAACATTTTTGACCAACTCCGGATAGGATAAGGCTACCGCATAACTCAGGATGGTACCCTGGCTGAACCCTAATAGGGTCACATTTTTTTCATCCAGCCCATAGGTTTTGCAAGCTTCCTCTATAAATGCCTTAATTTTATCCCTGGAGAGGACCGCTTGTTCCTCATTGTTCCATTTGCCTTTTTCGGCTTCAAAGTTAATGGCGTACCATGCATGGCCGTAGGGTTGCATGGGGTAGGGTGCCCTGACCGATATGATGCATAGTTCTTTAGGGAGCTCGGAGGCAAAGGAAAAGAGGTCTTCCTCATTGCTTCCATAGCCGTGGAACATGAACAGTACGGGGGGCTTGCCCTCGGAAATATTTGAGGGTCTAATAAGATGTTCCAATGAAAGAGGGGCTGTAGTCATTCTAAGATATAAAAGTGAACCATTTTTGAAAATAGGGGCCAAATACGGGTACCTCTTGCTTTTTGTTGTTCAAGGCTCCCAGAAAGCCGTAGAACCAAAGTACTATATAAAAAACATAGAGGCCGTACCAGGCGTATTCATTGTACCAATTGCTTAAAAAAATAGCAAAGCCAAGAAAAACAAGATGTAACCCGAACGCCTGCCGTGTATGGAACCGGGCAAAGTTGTTCTTTGGATCCGAATTCATTGAAATGGCAATCAAGGCCCCGACCATAGTGAGGTAAGCTACAATAGCCGTAGTCTTCCCTTCCTTAATATCATTATCCATATTGGCAAAGTTAGTCAAGTTTAAATTTTGAACAAAAAAAGAGGCCCTAATGGGACCTCCCGGATTTTATCGTTCTTTATTATTATTCTCCAATGGATCCAATAATAGGCAATTTTTCCAATTTTCCGTTGTTGGCATTTATGGCTCCCATTACGGCTAAAACCCATGGGGCCCACTGTAATATTCTAAGGAACCCCATTCCCATGGTTACAGCTATAATTCCCAGGACAATGGAAAGGGCAATGGCCAATATCCACACCCTTAATGATTGCCCGATATGGAATTTGACAAATTCATTTTTTTTATCACTGTTCACTATAAAGGCAATGAGTAGGCCAATTACGGTAATGTAACTGACTATTGCCATAGTTTTTCCCTCATTTATAGTTTTCTGGTCCATCTTTAAGTTTTTAATTTCTATAAATTTAGTCAATAATTTGATTGTTGGCCACAATTCCATACACCTTTCCTTTAAGCTTACTTCCCAAAAAGCAGCTATTCTTGGAACTGGATAAAATATGCTGCTCTTCAAAGGTGTATTCATGATGGGGGTCGAATAGGGTAAGTGCCGCTTTTTCACCTACTTTTAGACCTGGTGTTTCAAGGCCATATCTTTCGCGACCTTTGGTCAGCAGGGATATGGTGGTATCAAGATCAAAAATCCGATGTAACATACCAAAAGCGCTTTCCAGTCCTATAGTACCGTCCGAGGCATTGTCGAACTCCACTCTTTTGTGTTCAATATCCATGGGCCTATGGTCTGTGGTTACAAAATCTATGGTTCCGTCCTTTAATCCCTTTATCAAGGCTTTGCGGTCCGGTTGGGTCCTAAGGGGCGGCATCAATTTATAGTGGGAATCGAATTCTGCCAAGGTCTCATCGGTAAAGCAAAGGTTATGTACGGCTACACTGCAGCTAACATCCAATCCCTTTTTCTTTGCCTCCGCAATGAGTTTTACCGAATTGGCCGTCGAAATGGTAGGGATGTGCAATTTGCCTCCGGTGTATTCCAATATGAACAGATCCCTGACAATATTAAGTTCCTCGGCCAAATTGGGAATTCCTTTTAATCCAAGTTTTGTGGATTCCCTGCCTTCATTTACGATTCCTTTTCCGGCAATCTGCAGATCCATGGGAAAGGAATGTACCAGCCCATTAAAATTATGGGCATATTGAAGGGCAATCTTTAAAAGGTTTGAGTTCCCCAAAGGTAGTTTGTAATCATAAAACCCCACGGCACCGGCAGATTTCATATCGTACAGTTCGGCCAGACTTTCCCCGTCGGACCCAACGGTCAAAGTTCCTAAAGCGTGAAGGGCAGTAGCGGCATTTTTGGAAGCGTTCCTTAAAAAAACAATATCGGAGCTGCTATCGGGCAGGGGATGGGTATTGGGGTTAAGAACAATATCGGTAAAGCCACTCCTTGCCGCCGTGTACAGACCATTTTCAATGGTTTCCCTTTCCTCATAGCCCGGTTCGCCAAAACTTACGCCGGAATCGAACCATCCAGGGGATACATGTAGATTCTTTAATTGGACGACCTTTGTTTTTTCCTGAACATCCAAATTGGCGGCAATATCTTCTATTATCCCGTTTCTTATAAAAATATCGCGCTTTTTTAAATGAAGTTCCTTGTTGGAAGGAGCAACTATCTTGGCAGATTTTAAAACTATGTTCATTTCAAAAATTTTTGGATAAGAACCTCGATAAATAGGAATGCTAGTGCTAAAATAGCAAACCATTTCCAAAGCTCGTTGATGCTATTGTCTTTTTCTATGTTTTGGAACAAAGTGGCAACATTGTCGTTTTTACTATTGGCATTAAGTTCATCGAGATTCAAATAATATAGTTTACTTTCCTCCCTGGGGAAGTTGAAACTTATGTGCCTAATTACCTTTCCTTGGTCCGTTATATTGTATACGCCGGAACCTCTGGGGTAATCGTCAAAATTTAAGGTGGTCCTGTTGGTAAAGGATTGTTGAAAGGGTATAAATTCGAAATCTTCTTTGGACACTTTTAAAATACGATCTTTTGTGGGTTTAGCGGGAATATCAACAGTGGTTTTACTGCCTATAGTTTCATAAATTTTGGGAATCTTAAGACTTTCCATACCCATGTTATATATGGTTGGAACAACTAAGGGGGAATTTAAAAAATTTGAATTTTCCTTGGATAGGGACGCTGTAAATAAATAAGTGCCATTTTCCCCTACCAAAAAGGGATCACTGTTTTGATACGAAAGGATTTTGGGCATGTCCGATTTAATATTATGGAATGAATTTACGGTGGGGTATTGAAAATTGGTTACTTCTTTTTCAAAAACATTCTTATACAGGGGATGGGCAAAGGCAATCTGGCTAATTTTTCTTTCCTCCCCAACCGAAGAAATTAGCATAGTATTGGAAAGTGCCGTTAAAAAGGAATTGTAATTTTCCCTATCAGCTTGGATACTGGGTACGACCACTACCGTACCTCCATTATTTTTAAAGGCCAGCAAGGCTTTTTGCAGGGGTATGGGGATGCTGTTGATTTCGTTGAGTATAATCAGATTTTGTGATTCCAATAGACTGTAGTTCAAAGATTTTAAGTTAAAATTGGAATATTGGAAGGTATCTTCGTCAAAAATACGCCTTAAGTAATCACTATGGGCATCCCCCACGGATAATACTTTGATCTTATCCTGTTTGTCCAAATTGAAATAAAGCTGATTGTCGTAATTAAGCCCAGAATCCGAGATTAAAATTTCGCCATTGATAAGTTCGTTTGCCGGAACGGTAAAAACTACCTCCCCCTGTTTATCATTATTGAACGTAACCGATGTCTTAGCAATCAATTTATTCCCATTATATAGAGAAATTGGAGTGTTGTCCACTACGGTGTTGGTAGAGAGTATACTTTTTAATTCCAAATTCTCCGAGGAAATAGAATTGATAAAAACAGTATCTATGGAAATATTTACAAGCTTTTCCGGGGCGGATCTTACCAAATGCCTGTTTATGTCCCCTAGCGAGTCCGTTGGGGTCCAATTGATGCTCTTTTGAAAATCGGATATCAGGACCAGATCCTTAGGTGTCCCTTCAGCCTCGGAGAACAAGGTTTTGGCCTTTAAGTCTATATCTTTTAATTGCAATTGGTTATTGGAATGGGGCAGGGCAAGCAAATCGTTTTTAATGTCGCCAATACGAACCTCCCTAAATATATTATCATTGGTAAAAAGAGTGAAAACATTTTCTTCCGGAACGGACTTCAGTATTCCTTGTACCATGTTTTCCAAAAGGGTAGTTGTTCCCATTTTGGCCTGCATGCTTAGGGAATTATCAAGGTATATAACTATTTCATTGTTTTTTAGCGCTGATTTTCCAGGAAAAAAAGGTTGGGCAAAAGCTAGGATAAGTGCCGTTAGGAGCAATAGGCGGACAACCAAAAGCAGCCACTTTTTTATGGACTTGCTTTTTCTTGATTCGGCTACAACTTTTTTTAGGATTTTTACATTTGTAAATGGTGTTTTCTTAAATCTGCGGAGTTGGAAAAGATGGATAAAAATAGGAATAAGGAGGAGAAAAAGGGCCCAAAGGAGTTCCGGATGTTTAAACAGCATTCCCAAATTTAATTTTTCAAATATAAGAAAAGAATTTCGAGGCAGTCTTAAATTTATTGCCCATATACAAACTAATTAAGCATCTGGGGGGTCCTAAAAAAAATAGAATAGCAAATTCAGCAAAAAAAGAAAAAGTCTTGAACCGTTTTTTTTCCCAAAGCCAATAAATAGTCTTTTATAAACGTCTGGGCATCCTTATTGGCAACTGTAATTATAATTTGGGCTTTTCCGAGTTTGGTTATTTCTGGATAGTCCTCCATCTTCTTGCCATAGATATCCAATCCAATTTTATTGGAGTTATCGCATACCCATGTAAAGGCAATGTTTTTTTTCAGAAGTTTTTTTGCCAGGGTTTTTCCTTTTTTGCCCGCACCCCATAATACAAGGGGGCTATGATCATCACGGTCCAATTTTAGGAAATAATACAGTTTAATATCCAGGAAATAATTTTGGGCATAGTGTTCACTTGTTCTGGAAGTTCTATGGGCATAATCGCGCCAATAATGAAGAAGGCCATTGGTTGGGATGCACTTTAGGCCCTGCCCATAAAAACGGAATGCCAGGTCGTAATCTTCCGGATAGCGATGTGAGGAGAACGCTCCTGCCTTTTCCAGATCTTCCCTGTACACCATCCAACAGGGGGAGGGTATTACACATTCCTTATATATTTCAGAATAATTGGATCCTTTTTCCGTTAGGCGGTTCAACCATTTTTCATAACTTTTGTAACCATCCCCAACCCCATCTTTGGAAAAATATTTCACCTTTCCCAGGGCTATATGTCCCTGTCCATTGCTTTTAAGGGAATTCACCATGATTTCCAATTTATTTGGGGACATAATGTCATCGGAATCCATTCTGGTGATATAGGTGCCTTTGGAAAGGGAATATGCTGTTCTTAATGCTTCTATTATTCCCTTTCCATCATTTTTAAATACTTTGATCCTGGCATCCTTTTGTGCATAAGAATTCATGATATTCGGACTATTGTCGGTAGCATGGTCGTTTACTGCCAGAATTTCCCATTCTTTATAAGTTTGGTCGATGATGGATTGTATGCAGTCCGGCAAAAATTCCGCGGTATTTTTAAAAGGAATAAGGATGCTGACACTACTATTGTCCATTTACCAAAATTAGAAATATACTTCGTTATAAGATCAACATAGGTATGGGAATTGAATCCATATTGTAAAAGTCCGGCAATTATATATGGGCGGACCAAATAAAATCTAATGGATACTTTTGTCCATCCGTTCCAAATCCTTTATTGCGGCCAGCATGGCCCTAAAGCAGGCCTCTTGGGTTGCAGGATCGGTCTCTTTTGCTTTTTTGGCATGGTAGCTATTAATAAATTCACCGGCAGATGACCAGACCGTGTGCATTACGCCCAAAAAGTGTTGCTCCATTTCCGGGGTTGCATTTTCTTTATAATTGTACATCATCTTAACCTGTTCCCTGGCTACGTCGGGTTTCTTCCAAGGACAGGCAATAACGTCCAGCCCCTTAAGGGCAAAAAGGGCAGGGGTAGGCAATGCCCTTTCATAATGCCAATCGCAGATTACTACAGATTTATCAATTAGGTCCACGGCCCTGGCCGTGTTGTTCATACTGGCTTCCCACATCCCGATCCCTGAGGTGGAAGCATCTATCAAACGATCGCCCCAAATCCAAAGTCGCTTATTTTTGGCCTCCAAATGTCGACTGATCTTATTCACTTCATTGGCAAATAGAGTAGCGGGATCTTTTCCTTGGCAGCGGGGACATTTTTCATCCGCAATGTAAAATACCTCATCCATTCCTGCGTGAAAGGCATTGGCTTCAAAAACGGTGGTGATCTCGTCCACTAGATCGAACACCACGGTATGCACCTCCGGATGCAGCGGACAATAACTCTTACAGTAGAGGCCATCTGCATTTGGCCATTCATATTTTTCGGGAATCTTAACATGGGGCGTTTCATCGAATTGGGGATATACTTCCAGAAGTTTATTGATCTTTTCTGCCCAACTCTGGTGTCCCAATAAATTTACCTGGGGAATTAGGTTTATATTGTACTTTCTTGCCACAGCTACCAATTCCTTTACCTGTTGTTTGGACAATGGATCGTTGCCCCTTAATTCCGGTCTTGATTCGTAGGCATAATTAAAATCTACCCGAAGTATCAGAGTATTGATGCCATTGGGTCCCAGTTCTTCATCAATAAATTTTACAAACTCGCTTACCCCATCCGGATTGGGTGCCGCTATACAAAGCCCCTTTACCTCAAAAATACTTTGCGCACTGCAAAAATAAATGTTTATGGATAGAAATATGAAAAGTAGCTTTCCCATTGTGATTTGTGATTTAAGTTTATAATAAGATCTATATAACAATAGTTTTAAATTGGTCCAAAGTCCATTGTTATTGCAAGGCCTTGGTTATGGCAGCTTCCACCAAGGGTTCCATTACGGCATAACCCGCTGGGGTAGGATGGACCTCATCATCCGCATATTTTTTGGGAAGTCCGTTCCTCCCATCCGCCATGGCCGAAAAATAGTCCAGATAAATATGTCCATAGGTTTCCGAATATTCTTTTAGCATGGCGTTCAATGTAGGGATTTTTTTGTTGGGATTCAAACCTGGCTTCCAGGGATAATCGAAGGCGGGCAAGATGGAAGAGATAATGACCTTGATGCCGTTGGCCTTTGCCAGTTCGGCCATGGATTTTATATTGTCCATTATCATTTTTGGAGTGGAAGGGCCTGTATTTCCGGCAATATCATTGGTTCCCGCCAAAATAACCACTACTTTGGGTTTTAAATCGATAACGTCCTGTCTAAAGCGTAAAAGCATTTGAGGGGTAGTCTGTCCACTGATTCCCCTGTTGATATATGGTTTGCCTTCAAAGAATTCCGGCCTTTTATCTAGCCAGCCTATGGTTATGGAATTGCCCATAAATACCACCCGATTTTCATTGGGGGCGGGTATTCCTACTTTTTTGTTGTCCTCGGCAAAGTGTTGCAGATTGGGCCAATCCTGACCAATACTATTGTTCATGCCAAAAAGGGTCAATGTAAAAAATGCAATTGATAATTTTAGTGATTTCATACGCTTAATTTTTTGTAATTATCTGAATAAATTAATTATAAATCCGCCTGAGCGATTAGCCGGGCAGGTTGGGAATCCCGATGACTATTCGGACGAGCGGGGCAAAATAAAAAATTGTTGCTCCTCCAATGATAATTTTAAATCGATTATGATCTTTTTTTTGGTGGGCCTCAACTTAAAAAGATAAAGAATTAAAAGTAAGGAAATAACCAGATAAAATATATGGTTGTCCAATCTAAAAACAATAGTGCTCAGTATTGCTGAGCCCTCTATAAATGAAAACCTTACTACACAGGCCTGTAGATAAAGGACCAATTTGTTTTTTAACGAATTAGGTTTTGTCAAGTCCTTTAATTGTTTTCCGAACACATAATTGCTTATAAAATAGCTCAATATGGCTATAGTGGGGACAAGGTACACAAAAGTGTTATGGTCCTTGGGGAAATCCACCAAAAAACCTTCCCCTGTTGCATAGATGAAAACGGTAAATGACAAAATCCCCAAAAGCATTGCAGAATGTATAAATATAAGGGTGTTGAGGTAGGTCTTGGAGGTTGACTTTTTGTCTTTGGAATTGAACATCTGAAAAAATTATAATTTATGGTACCAGGGTACACTATCCCTGTTAAATTTAGTTTATACCAACACTATTGGCAAGTTACTTTTTATTTTGAATTGGAGTATAAAAATGTGATTTTGGAAAGGTAGGGAATTATAAATGGCACAGAACTGTTTTTATATACTTCTTACTGACGACGAAGAGGACTATTTCATTTTTTTAAAGATACCTAGGAAGGATTTAATTTGTCGGTAACCTTAATAATTGGCGTACAATGGTGTAGAACAGAAGGAGTTTCTTGAAAGTGGTTTACCCAGTTTTCTGTATGTTCAAGTCATGATTTACAAACTTATTTAAATTTATTTGAAAAATTGCCTTCGATTCCCATTCCGTATCGATTGGCATATACCTTTGTGAACTCCGCACCAAAAAACAATATTAAACAAGAATATGAAACCCATAATAAAATCAATACAATTGTTCCAGCTGCACCATAGGTAGAGCCTGGATCTGCTTCCCCAAAATAAAGCCCTAATAAAAACTTACCCAGAACAAAAAGAACGGCGGTAATAAGGGCCCCGATCCAAACCGTCTTCCATCTTATTTTGGTATCTGGCAGGTATCTAAATATTAAGGCAAAAAGTATTGTGACAATTCCTGTGGAGAGTAAAAAATCCAAAATATAGGCGAAATATAGGACAATATCAGGCAATACACTTCTGATGTACCCGTTTAGAGCCGAAATCGCTGTGGTAATCAAGAAACTTATCAATAACAAAAAGCCGATGGCCAAAATAAAGGCAAAACTCCTAGCCCTGTCTACAAGCATCTTTATTATGTTCGAATTAGGGTCCGGTTTAATTCGCCAAATCTGGTTCAAGGATAGCTGTAAGTGATAAAAAACACCAGTAGCCCCAAATATCAATATGCCGACACCTAAAATATTTGCTATTTCGCTGCTGTTCCCAGTCTGTGTCTCGAGCATCATTGCTTGAATGGATTCTGCGGCATCCCTACCTAAGGCCTCTGAAATTTCATGTGTAAGCTTACCCTGTACAATTTCGGTACCCCATATGGATCCTACCAGATTGATAATGATTACCAAAAGCCCGGGCAGGGAAAGTATGGCGTAATAAGCTACCACTGCACTTAATCTAAATGGGTCGTCTGCATTCCATGCCTTAAAGGTATCAACGATCAAAGCGGGCAGATGCCTCAACTTAAATTTATCGATATTATTTTTCTTGGCCATAAACTATAATATGATTTTAATGAAGCCCCTTCCTATTATGAAAGCATTGATTTATTTACCAGCCAATAAGATATTCAGTTTTGATTTTATACGGAGGCCTATTTACATAATATTTTGACCCTATTGGAATGGCTTTTATAAAGGGAACGTCCACAATCGATAAAAGGCCATTTCCAATTATTGTTTTTATAGCGGGGCGGCACTTAACATAAACAAAAGAACCGCCCTTATTAAAGCGGTCCTTCATTTTTGCTTCATAAAGAAACTGTTTACATTTTATCCTTAGGTTCTTTTAGGTGTCTTTTTCCTCAAACAAAAATTAAACAGTTTCTGGGAAGCGCGAGCTTGAGTTGGCCAATCCTTACTAAAAACAATATTTGTTTTCAGCCTTGAGTTTATCTGCAATTGTATTACGCAGTTCCATCACTTTGGGTTGGTTTGTGTATTTCGTGAACCGTTTAAGGCCCATGAGCATCATACGCTGTTCATCACCTTCGGTCATAGATACTATGGCCTCTTTGCCATTTTTTATAACAGTGTCCACTGCATTGTACAAATATAATTTGGACATGGCAATTTGTTCTTTTTGGGCCATTTCCCCAAATCGTTTTGCATTTTTTTCTGTTCTTAGGATGGCGGATTCCGCCAAGTAGATCTCTATTAAAATATTGGATGCGGCCAATAACAGCATTTGATGTTCATCCAGGGAGGGGCCATATTTTTGGACCGCCGAACCTGCGATCATTAAGAATGTTTTCTTCAGTTTGGCCACCATTTCTTTTTCTTCGGACAACAATTCCGAGTAGTCGGGGGTATCAAAAGAGGGGATGTCCATAAGTTCGTTTCCTACGGCCGTAGCCGGACCCAATAGATCTACATGCCCCTTCATGGCCTTCTTGACCAAAAGGCCGACGGATAACATTCTGTTGATTTCATTGGTGCCTTCATATATCCTGGCGATACGTGCATCCCTCCAAGCGGCCTCCATTGGGGTGTCCTCCGAGAAGCCCATGCCACCAAAGATTTGGATTCCTTCGTCCGAGCAGTTCTGTACGTCTTCGGATACGGCAACTTTTAGGATGGAACATTCTATGGCATATTCCTCCACCCCTTTAAGTTCTGCTTCTTGATGGCTGTTGCCGGCCGCCATACGTATTGCAATACGGTCCTCAATGTTCTTGGCAGCCCTATATGAGGCAGCTTCCCCGGCATACAAACTGCTGGCCATTTCCGCCAACTTGGACTTTATTGCTCCGAAGTCGGCAATAGCTGTATTAAACTGTTTGCGTTCCGTGGCATATTTTATGGCATTGGTTGTAATTCGCCTTTGGGAATCCAAACAGGCGGCCGCCAGTTTAATACGTCCAATATTTAAGGCGTTCATTGCAATTTTAAAACCATTTCCCCTTTCGGAAAGCATATTTTCTACAGGAACTACGGTATCGTTAAAAAATACCTGTCTGGTAGAGGAGGCCCGAATTCCCAATTTATGTTCTTCCTCCCCTAAAGTAATGCCGTTATCAGGATCATTTTCAACTATAAATCCGGTAATGTTTTTGTCATTTTCTATTCGTGCAAAAACAATGAACAATTTACAGAACCCGGCATTGGAAATCCACATTTTTTGGCCATTGATCTTGTAGCTCTTGCCGTCGGCGGAAAGGGTAGCCGTAGTTTTGCCCGAATTGGCATCGCTACCGGCACCCGGTTCGGTTAAGCAGTATGCTCCGAACCATTCGCCAGTGGCCAATTTTGGAACATATTTTTGCTTTTGGGCTTCGGTACCATATAAGGTAATGGGCATGGTACCAATACCGGTATGCGCTCCAAAGGCAGTACTGAAAGAACCACTTCCACTGGAAATATATTCACATACGATCATGGTAGAAACAAAGCCCATTTCCAATCCTCCATAGGCTTCGGGAACGGCCACTCCCAAAAAGCCCATTTCCCCGGCCTTGGTCATTACTTCCTCGGTTAGGGCATAATCCTTGGCTTCGAAACGATCCCTATGGGCAATAATCTCCCGATCGTTGAAATCAATAACGGAGTCGCGCATCATTTTTTGCTCTTCGGAAAAATCCTCAGGTGTAAAAACATCCCCGCAATTGGTTTCCTTTACCAGAAATTGTCCACCCCTTAATATTTCCTTGGTTGTCGTATCTGTATTCATTGTTCGTGCTATTAAGTGTTATAATATGAATTGAAGGGTTGTTTTAAATGGTAACCTCTTTAATTTATAGGTTTTGTATTTTTAATTTAAAAATTCAAAAATTCCTGCTGCTCCCTGACCGGTACCTACGCACATGGTTACCATGCCGTACTTGCCTTTCATACTCCTCTTTCTCATCTCATCAAAAAGCTGTACGGACAACTTGGCCCCGGTACAGCCCAAGGGGTGGCCAAGAGCAATTGCTCCGCCATTTACATTGACTATATCATTATTTAGGCCAAGTTCACGAATTACTGCCAATGACTGTGAGGCAAATGCCTCGTTCAATTCTATCAATTCAATGTCATCCTGTTTAAGTCCGGCTTGTTTCAAGGCCTTTGGAACTGCCTTTACGGGGCCAATACCCATGATTCGGGGTTCAACTCCGGCAGCGGCATAGTTGACCAGTCTTGCAATAGGTTCCAATTTTAATTCTTTTACCATATCCTCGCTCATGACCAGTACAAATGCCGCCCCATCGCTCATCTGCGAAGAATTACCTGCAGTAACACTTCCGCCTGCGGCAAAAACAGGTCGCAATCCTGCCAGGGCTTCCTTGCTGGTCCCTTTTCGTGGTCCCTCGTCCTTGGTCACAGTGTATTTTTTGGTAGCCTTTTTTCCATTGTCATCAACGTAGGTCTGTTCCACTTCAATGGGGACGATCTGACTTTGAAAACGGTCCTCTGCCTGTGCCTTAAGTGCTTTCATATGCGAATTATAGGCAAATTCGTCCTGATCCTCACGGGATACGTTAAATTGTTTGGCCACCGCTTCCGCTGTATTTCCCATACCCCAGTAATAATCTTCGTGTCCCGCTTTTGCCAAATCGTAGTTGAGCTCCGTTTTATATCCGGTCATTGGAACGGCACTCATGCTCTCCGCACCGCCGGCAATGATACAATCGGCCATACCGGCTTGGATTTTTGCGGTGGCAATACCGATGGTTTCTATTCCGGAGGAACAAAATCTATTTACCGTAACTCCGGGCACATCCACAATATTAAGTCCCATCAAGGAGATCAAACGGGCCATATTAAGGCCTTGGGAACCTTCGGGCATGGCATTTCCGACGATAACGTCATCAATTCGTTTTTTATCCAATTGAGGCAGTTCGTTCATCATATACGCTATGGTCTCTGCAGCCAGCTCATCCGTTCTTTTAAAACGGAAAACGCCTTTTGGAGCCTTTCCTACTGCTGTCCTATATGCTTTTACTATAAATGCTTGTTT